>NZ_DAKC01000038.1:0-3414 GCF_002496465.1 Methanosaeta sp. UBA356
GGAGATACCTATCTCCAGCTCGTTATCGGCCTGCAGAAGAAGGCCCTGGATGCCCTGGAGCAGCAGAATGCCAAAGAAGATCCCAAATCATGGGCCATGGTCTCCCGGGAGGCCCGGGGATATGTGGAGCTGATGGGGAAGGCCCTGGATAGGATCAGGGAAGCACCACCGGCCCAAATCACCATCGTCAACAATCCCCAATGGGTTGAGTTGCGAACCCTGATCATAACGGCCCTGGAGCCCTATCCCGACGCAAGGCAGGCGGTGGTCCATGCCATCCACAAGTGACGACCTGGCATATTCACTGGATCCAGTCTTGTGGGCGAAGGAGGTCTTGGGCTTCCATCCAGACCCCTGGCAGGCCTCCCTTTTGAGGAGCCGGTCAAAGAAGATCATCCTCAACTGCTCCAGGCAGAGCGGCAAATCAACGGTCTGTGCCGCTTTGGGCCTGCATGAAAGCATCTATCGCCGTCCCTCCTTCGGCCTGGTGATAGCACCGACACAAGACCAGTCCTCAGAGCTGATGCTGAAGTTCGATGAGTTCCGGGGAGCTGTAGAGCTGCCTTCTGACTACCTGAGCACCGACACCAAGCTAGCTGTCCGGTTTGCCAATGGCAATAGGTTCATAGCCAGGCCTGGCAGCGAGAAATCAGCAAGATCCTTCTCTGCCGTGACCTTGCTTCTCGAGGATGAGGCCGCCAGGGTTGCGGATGCTCTTTATAACAGCGTTCGGCCCATGCTCGCGGTCTCCAATGGCCGGCATGTCCTCATGAGCACTCCATTTGGCAAACAGAACCACTTTTTCAAGATTTGGGATGAGCAGCGGGATCTATGGGAATGGTACGAAATCCCGGCGGAAAAGTGCCCGCGAATAACGAAAGAGTTCTTAGAAGAGGAGCAGAGGACGAACCCCTGGTTTGAGCAAGAATACCATTGCGTGTTCATGGATAGCGAAGGATCGATCTTCTCATCTGATCTGTTCCGGAGCCTGGCAAATCCGGCGGTTAGTGCAATGAAATTTTAGGAGAGTGAAAATATGGCAACAAAATGTTACCTGTTAGGATGCGATTTAGGAAAAAGCCTCGATTATACGAGCTTTGCCGTTATCGAAATGGTCTATGATCCTGAGATCAAGGATCTTCGGTACCACCTGATAGGCTTGGACAGGATCAGGGGGGTGGACTATCCAGTAGTTGTGGACCTGATCGAAAAGGCGGCGGACAGTCTGGAGAAGAAGATGCACCTATATGATTCCTATCCGTATGGGGGGCCTATCCTCTGCATGGACGCCTCGGGCCTCGGAGCGCCCATACGTGATTATCTGAAAGCCCACAATTCATTCAATCAGAAAGGCAGGAGAATCTACCCGGTGGTCTTCACCGGCGGGGAAGCGGCGCGCTATGACATGGTGACCCATAATTACAACATCAGCAAGAGCCTTATCATTGGCAATTTCTTGAGCCTGATGCAACACCGGCGGTTTGATTATGCACCGGACCTTGAGGCCCTCCCTCTCCTGATGAAGGAGATTGAAAGCTTCAAGTATCATCTAACGGCGTCCGGGCACACGGGTTTTGATGCTGAGCAGGGAGCCCATGATGATCTGATTTGTGCGGTTTGCATACCGCTCATTATCGGTGAGTGGCGGTATAACAATCACCAAAAAATGAAAGTTGGTCCAAAGCCGGCGGGATGGTGATAACATGTCTGAAAATTTGATAGATTCGGTAGAGAAGGATATGGCTGTATTGGCTGATCCTAATGCATCGATGGAAGAAAAACGCTATGCAAAGACGGACCTTATGTTATCAAGGCGACTGATAGCAAAAGGAGTTACTGAGCTGTCGGATGGTGCGGGGGCCTGACCCCCTGCCTACATCATTAAGCCGGCAAGGGACTCCTCCCCCCGGCGTGATGTACATCAAAGAGGTTGATACAAAATGGCATATACTGCAACAGTAGCGGCAATTAAGGCCGAAATCGAGACTCAGATAGACGCATTAGTGACCATAAACTCCGGCACGCCCCTGGTGAAGGAGCTGGAAGCGGCTCTTGATCGGGCTGTGGCTGCTCTGATAGCGGCTGGAACCATTGAGCAGACTTCTCGTGTTGAGGATGCATAGACATGACATTAGACGACGGCAAAGCCTTATTTTGGCCTGACTTCAAAAAAATTGAAGCCGGGTTAGAAGAGAAGCTTAAGAATCCGAACATGTCCTTCGCCGCGAGAACGGCAACCCTAAATCAGCTAACATCCTTAAAAGTTAGGTGGCAGCGAGACGGCATAAACGATATCGGCATAGTCGAAAGAATCCGAGATAGTTTAGTCCGAGACCTTGCCGGAGCTAACAAGATGGCTCTTGATGCTGATTCAATCGATCAGGTCTTTGGAGAGCATAGGCGGAAGATCTCGATGGCTAACAAGATCCTGGCAGAAGCGGACCAAAAGCGGATAACAAGCGAACTTCCGAGGCTATAGCATGAGCGAGAGCGGAATCAATCAGCCACTTGAAGAGCTTCCATATGTGGCCCATCGGCTCTCTCTTTTTCAGGCAAGAGACTTGATCTCAGCTAAACGCCAGGGAGACCGGACGGTTGAATTGGTCCTAAAATGGCAGGCCGTGGCAGAAAGTCTTCCAAAGATCCGACAAAGCATAGGCTCAACCCTTGAACCAGTGGTAGGCAAAGGCGACAGCGTGACATGGAAAATTTCCAACCGCCCAAAGTTCGATGCAATCAAAGAGACCATTGAGGCGAACGAGAAAGAGCTGGCTTCGCTTGAATCCGCTATCGAGGAGCTTAATAGCTTCGCGGTGAGTGATTACCTCGTGGAGCTATACGATAGGCGAACCGCCCTCGGGGGATCGGAACGCAAGCTTCGCACGGCTCTTTCCGCTGAAGCACAAGTGGCAATATCCCGGCATTCAGGGAAAAGCGCTGAGGATGCTTTGGCCTCCGACACCAGGTACAATCGCCGCAAAACGACATTTGAAGCCCAAACCAGCACCGCAAAGAAGGCTTTGGCAGCCGTAAACGAGCGGATCAAGCGAATCGATGATATCCTGTCGTCGGTGGGCTGCTGATGTCCACAGAGAGGATACGCTTGGTTCCGACGGCTTGAATCCTTTCTTTTTTATAATGACTTGTTATTTTAATTTTAAAGGGCATCAATTTTGTCTCAGCCTACAAATCCCTATCCGGCCCGGAGATCTTGCCAGAAACGCGACGTGGCTAAGGCGCTGTGGGCTGGAAGGCAAAGGAGCGATGGCCTGGGGCAGGAGAATTTACTTGATGGGTATTTGATGGGTATTTGATGGAAGGGAGAGGAGACCAGGAGAGCACCATCTCCAATAACACGCTCTTTGACATGAGACCAAAACAACTTACAATGTAACCGTAAGTAGTTTGGAAAAT
>NZ_DAKC01000117.1:0-1545 GCF_002496465.1 Methanosaeta sp. UBA356
ATGAATAAACAAGGGCATTGGATACGCGCAAGAGGATGCGTCTATAATGTGTATTACCACTTCGTATGGTCAACAAAGTATCGAAGGAAGGTTCTTATTGGCTCAATCGCCGAAGACCTTCATTGGTTGCATGAATTGATAGCAAAGCAGAAGGGTATTACATTGATCAATCAGGAGATTATGCCCGATCACGTTCACCTCTTTGTGACGGCTCATCCTATATTTGCTCCTGCCAACATTGCCAAGATCTTCAAAGGCATTACGGCAAAGAAGCTCTTTGAAAAGCATCCTGAACTAAGAGATCAGCTTTGGGATGGACATCTCTGGAATCCGTCTTATTATGTTGGCACCTGTGGAGATGCGACCAAAGATGTAATAGAACGCTATGTAGAGATGCAAAAGGTGAAGTGATTTGCTGAAGGTGCTTCGCTATAGGATCTATCCTACAAAATCTCAGAGAACCAAGATGGATGACGCCTTGGAGCTTTGCAGATGGACCTATAACGAAGTAATAGCCATCAGGATGAACGCTTACGAGCAAGAAAGCAAATCTCTCTCCTATTACGATACCAAGAAGCTTTTGCCAGGATGGAAAGAAGAAAAGCCCGAATTGAAGGAAGTCCATTCTCAGGTTCTACAGGAAGTCGTCAAAAGAGTTGATTTGGCCTATCAAGCCTTCTTCCGAAGAGTCAAGGCAGGAGAAAACCCAGGATATCCCAGGTTCAAGGGCTATGGCAGGTACGATAGCTTCACCTATACTCAATCAGGCTTTTCCCTGAAGCCTGGCAAACTATGGTTATCCAAGATCGGAGATATCAAGATCAAGCTTCATAGAGCTGTAGATGGAGAAATCCAGAGGCTTAATATCAGAAGAATGCCTACTGGGAAATGGTTTGTATCCTTCCTGGTTGAAGTTGAACCAGATGAACCTCTTCCTAAGACGGGATTATCAATAGGCGTTGATGTGGGTTTAAAAAGCTTCATCACCCTATCCAATGGCGAGCAGGTAGATAATCCAAGATTCTTTGTTCATGAAGAAAATGCTCTGGCAAAGGCTCAGAGAAAGCTATCAAATGCAGAAAAAGGAACACCGGAAAGGGCTAGAGCCTTAAAAGTGGTTCATAGGGTTCATGAAAGAATTACCAACAAGAGGGATGATTTTGTTCAAAAGCTCTCCATATCTCTGGTTAAATCCTATGACTTGATAGCCTTCGAAGACTTGAATATCAAGGGCATGGTCAAGAATCATTGTCTTGCAAAGCATATTACAGATGCTGCTTGGAACAAACTGATAACTACCACGTCTTACAAGGCAGAATGGGCCGGTAAACGTGTCGAACTAGTGAATCCCAATGGCACATCTCAAATATGCTCTGGTTGCGGTCAAGTGGTTCAAAAAGATCTATCAGAAAGAGTCCACAGATGTTCTTTCTGTGGTCTGACTCTGGACAGGGACCATAACGCCGCTATAAACATTCTCAGACTGGGGCTACAGTCTGTGGCGAAAGCCTAGATGCTCGCCAATTTATTGGTGGGAGTGGTCAC
>NZ_DAKC01000117.1:1804-7058 GCF_002496465.1 Methanosaeta sp. UBA356
TCTTGCTGTTGGCGAAGGTCTTTCCCATATCTCCCAGGCTTCCAATCTCCGTGTCCAGGGGGATGGCTCCCAGGAATGGCACACCCAACTCCCTGGCTGCCTCTTCCCCTCCACCCGTCTTGAATACCTCAATTCTCTGGCCGCAGTGGGGGCAGATCAATCCGCTCATGTTCTCCACAATGCCCAGCATGGGCACATTCATCATCAGGAACATGTTGACTGCTTTGCGAGAATCCAGGAGCGCTACCTCTTGCGGGGTGGTGACGACGATCGCCCCGTCAAGACCCGGAATGAGCTGGGCAATGCTAATGGGCTCATCGCTGGTTCCTGGGGGCAGGTCCACCAAAAGGAAGTCCAGCTCTCCCCAGTTGACCTCTTCTATGAACTGCTTTAAGGCCGCCATCTTCATGGGGCCCCGCCAGACCACGGGCGAGTCCCGGCTCTTCAGGAGCAGGGCCATGGAGATGGCCTTGATGCCCCCGGCATCCGCAGGCTCAAGGCCTGACGGGCCGGCCACTAGCTTCTGGTCTTCGATTCCCAGGAGCTTGGGTATATCCGGGCCGGTGATATCGCCGTCAAGGATTCCCACCTTATAGCCCAGGCTTCTTAGGGCGGCAGCCAGGTTCACAGTAACTGTGCTCTTGCCCACGCCGCCTTTTCCGCTGGCAATCGCGATCTTGTACCCGATCCTGCTCAGTCGGTCATTGATCTTATTTTGCTGGGCTTTTGGGTCATCGCACTTTTCTTTCTCGGCGCATGAGCTGCAAACGCCGTCACAGCTATCATTGCTGTTTTTATTTGAGGGGGATGGATTCATGTCAACACCAGGTTATTCTCGATCTCTTTCTCATCAGCAGAATAAAGAGCCTATGAGAGCTTCTATTTAATTCTTTGGAGAAATAGGATTAAATCTAATAGGCGCGTTAATGGCCAGAGGTGAGAATGATTATGAATGGCGGAATTCTTTTTCCTTTAACGGTGCTTGCTGCTCTTTCCCTCCTGGTCGGCTCATCATCAGCCGATTGGCTGGAGGGCGGATATGTGGGACCGATCGACCGCAGCTCGATATTACCCTATTTCTCAGATCCGATATTCTATATGCCCGTTCCTTCCCATAGCCAGAGCTATCCTTATTTGAATTATTCACGCCCCGATGTGATTCATCTGGGCAAGAATCCATACCTGGGTTCCTTAGCGGTCTATCCCCGGGGAGGATATCCGCCCAGCGAGGAGCCCCGCAGCTCTGAGTTCAGAGTAAGCTCTCTGGCTGCAATGCAGTGGACGCCCTTCCATAAGAACTGGACTGAGACCGTGAGCTATGCTCAACAATACTCCTCTCTGCGAGTGAATCAGGGCGGGGAGTGGAAGACGGCTTTGTGATAGAGGTGAAAAAGGCAGGATGACTGCCTTAGAAAGGATGAGCTATTCATTGATCGGCCTCTTTCGAGACCGATCTCGGCTTCGACGCTGGCCCAGAATCGGTCATCTCTTCGCCCTTCAGGGAGGCCACTCTGCTGCTGAGGTGTTCCAGCCTCGACCCAAGGAGGGCGATCTCCCTTTCCATCAGCGCCATCTCCTTGTGGTGTTCCTGGGAGTCCGCGGTCGTTGATGCCTCCTCTCCTCGCAGGGCAAAGCTGCCTCCTTCGATTCTCAGGCCCATGCCGTAGACCAGGGCCGCAGCTATCTTCCTTCTGGCGTTCATCAGGTCATTCCAGAAGGCTTTCCTGGATATTCCCATGTAGAATGCTGCTTCCTCCTGGTCCAGGTCCAGGAGGTCCACCAGTCGCACCGCTTCCAGCTCCTCTAAGGTTATGGATACGGCCTCCACTCTGGGGCAGCCCTCAGGCAAAAAGCTCCTTACCTGAGGGACCTCTGATATCCAGCGCCGGCCCCTTCTTCTTCCTCGACAGGGAGACATGCTCGTCTGTTATGCATGGCGCGGTATTTCAACCTTGCGAAACAGAAATCTTTAAATATATTATCTCATAAGTTACTATTGAGGTGCAAAACATATGCCATGGGGAGATTGTACGGGGCCCTGGTGGATGGGCTCTCGTGGGAATAGAGCAGCAGGATATTACAATCCCTGGTGTCGCCGGGCAGCCGGTTTCGGCATGGGCTATGGTAGGGGTTATGGATACATCCCAGCAGAGCCTTTTCGCCAGACCACCCCGGAGGAAGAGAGAGACTATCTGGAGGCAGTAGTTAGGAATCTGGAGGAGGAGCTCAAAGCGGTTCGTGCTCAGATCGAGAGATTGCAGTCCAAGCCTTAGAGACCATCTGGCCGCTCTCCTGCCGGTAGTCGGTCTCTATTCTATTTTCCAGCCCTATTCGATGAACAACGTTTTTTCACAATTTGAAAAATTTTATATCAGATCAATTCAGCGCAACTCTTTTATGTTATAACCAATTCTCTTGTTTTAAATAAACTTTATTTGAATAGGTGCGTCATATGAGAAAGATAGCATTAGGACTGGCGGCATTGATCGCCGTGGCGTTTGTGGTTCCTTCATACGGGGCCATGGACAGGCCTGCCAAGGAAGATCCGGCTATACTTCTGGTGGTATTCGGCACCAGCTATCCTGAGGCCCAGGCAGCCTACGAGAACATAGAGAGAGTCTATCGGGAGGAATTTCCCCAGGCGGAGGTAAGGATCGCTTTCACCTCAGACTATATCCGGAGAAAGCTGCTGGATAGGGATAATGTCACCATAGATAATCCTCTCACCGCCCTTGCTCATCTCAACGATGAAGGTTATACTGATGTTGTAGTCCAGTCGCTGCATGTGATACCTGGCGAGGAGTTCCACGACCTGGCCAATATCGTAGAGAGCGTAAGGGGGATTGAGGGAAAGTTCGGCTTTCGGAATCTGGTCCTTGGCGAGCCCCTGCTCATGAATTTAGTGGATTATCGCAACGTCTCCAGAGCTCTTGCCAGCCAGTTTGAGCAGAATACCACTGGAACGGAGAGAACTCCTCATTCCAGCCCCAGAGATGCCGGGCAGATGGCAGTGATCTATATGGGGCATGGAACCGAGCATTCGGCAAACAGCGCCTACTCCCAGATGGCCAACATACTGGCAGAGGATCACGAGAACGTCTTCCTGGGCACAGTGGAGGGATATCCGGGCTACGATGAGGTGCTGGCCCGCCTGAATGAATCGGGCGTGAAGAAAGCGAGATTGATCCCCTTCATGGTCGTGGCAGGAGATCACGCTTTAAACGATCTCACCGGCAATGAGTCCGAATCCTGGAAGAGCATGCTGGAGAAGGAAGGATTCGAGATCGACTACAATCTCTTGGGAATGGGTGAGAACGACGGCATAGTCGAGATATTCGTTGGGCATACCAAGGAAGCCTTTGCCAAATTTAAATAATTAATTATAAAATATATTTTAGGAGGCTTTAAATTGAGATATTCAATCTATCTGCTATCGATGCTCCTGCTGGTAAACCTGGCTGGTGCTGATGTGCTGATCAATGAGATGCTGGCCAATCCAGCCACGGATTGGAACGACAACGGACAGGTTGGGGGAATGGATGATGAATTCATAGAGCTTTACAATTCCGGAAACGAGTCCGTGGATGTCAGCGGATACTCTCTTAAAGATAAGGTATTCCGGTCGACGCCCACAGAGTACTCGATTCCCAATGGGACTGTGATAGGCCCTGGAGAATTCCTGGTCATATTCGTCTCTGAGAGCGGCGTATATCAGGGAAATGAGGGTGACGCTATAATGCTGTATGATCCCACTGGAGACCTGGTGGACGAAAAAGAGTATGATGCCGCAACAGAGGATGTCTCTTTTGCCCGGATCCCGGATGGAGGGGAATGGCGCAACAGCACCGCTCCATCGCCTGGCAAGCCAAACCAAGAGGCAGCTTCCTAGAGAGCAAGATGTGGTGCTTTAAATGGAGAGATCTCATGCTGCCATAGCCTTGCCGGAAATGGATCTTAAGGAGGAGTACGCTAGATTCCTGAAACGCAAATTCCTGGTCTTGGTCGCTGCGCTGCTGGGAATAGTGGCTCTGGCAGGAGTCGCAGTGACGCTTGGCTCGGCCCATATAACACCGTTTCAGGTTTACTCCTGCATACTGGCCAGGTTCTTTCCTGACTACTTTCAAACCACAGACTTCTTGGATACCATCGTCTGGAAGCTGAGGCTGCACCGGGTGATCTTGGCCATTTTTGCAGGGATGGGGCTGGCCATTGCAGGAGCAGCCATGCAGGGCATTCTCAAAAATCCTCTGGCCAGTCCTTTTACTCTGGGAATCGCTTCTGCTGCTTCCTTTGGGGCATCGCTGGCGATAATTCTCGGAGCAGGTTTCATCGGCGGCGAGTATCTGATCGTCGGCAATGCCTTCATCTTCACCATAATGGCCTCTTTAGCGGTCTACGGCCTGGCCAAGTACCGTGGGATCAGCCCGGAGACCATGGTCCTAGCTGGCATCGCCATCATGTACCTCTTCAGCGCCATGACCTCATTTCTGCAGTATGTGGGCCATGCAGAGCAGGTTCACGAGGTGGTCTTCTGGATGATGGGCAGCCTCGGTCGCTCCTCCTGGGACAAGGTGGGCATAATCGCCCTGGTGACGGTGCTCTGCTCGTTGATTTTGATGCGGCTCTCCTGGGACATCAACACCCTGGGAGCCGGAGACGAGACCGCCAAGAGCCTGGGGGTCAACGTAGAGCTGGTAAGGGTCTCGGGAATGATGCTGGCCGCTCTGATCACCGCCAGCGTGATCTGCTTTACCGGCACCATCGGCTTCATCGGCCTGGTGGCTCCTCATATTACCAGGATGGTTGTGTCGGGAGATCACAGGTTCCTGCTTCCGGCATCAGGGCTTTTCGGTGCCCTGCTGCTATTGGGTGCGGACACGGTGGCCAGGACCATCATGGCTCCGGTCATTTTGCCGGTGGGGATCATGACCGCCTTTATGGGAGTGCCATTCTTTCTGTATCTGTTCATGAAAAGGAGGAAGGCCTTTTGGTAAAAGAGAGTAGTAGAGGGAGTGCCTCCATTAAAAGAGGATGTGAGACAGCAGCTGGATGAGGCAGGCATTCCCGTCCTCCAGTACCGGGCTTTGCATGTGGATAGGATACTGCCGATGATCGACGACTTTGGGGTCCAGGGGCACAGCCACATTCCGGCCGTCTTCGTCCGTAATCGTAAACTACTCCAGCCTAAAAACCGGAGCCTTCAGTAGCCCCGAAAGGACTGCCTTGATACTTGGAAGGCCCTCCGAGCCTCCAG
>NZ_DAKC01000043.1:0-6086 GCF_002496465.1 Methanosaeta sp. UBA356
AGCTCGCCCGCGCCAAAGCTCTCCATCTTCCGGCACCAATCAATTGCATCGACTCCTACAGGCTCTCTGCCGCCGTATATCACCAGCTCGAACCAGGCTTTTGCGCCGTCCTCCATCTCATAGACATTTACCCCCGGAATGATGTTGGTGTTGCGGCGGGCATCCACTGCCACGGTGATTTTGTCTGATCCGAAGGCTCCTGAGGCCGCCTTCACAAAATCGGGATTCTTGACTGCAGCGGTGTTGATTCCCACCTTGTCCGCTCCCGCATCCAGGATCTGCTTAATGCCATCCAGGGTGCCTATGCCTCCGCCAACGGCAAAGGGAATGTCGACCGCATCTGCCACCCTGCGGGCTACATCAACCATGGTCTTTCTGCCCTCATGAGAGGCGGTGATATCGAGAAATACCAGCTCATCAGCGCCTTGATCCTGATAGCGCCGGGCGAACTCCACCGGATCGCCCTGCCTTTTCAGGTCCACGAACTTGACTCCTTTGACCACTGATGGCTGGCCGTCAACCACCTTGACATCCAGGCAAGGAACTATCTTGGCATAATCCTTCATGGATGAGGGAAAGGAGGGCCTGGAGTAAAATAGTTGCCCCTTGAATAGGGTACCGGGCTCTGTTCTCCTGTCATGCAAGCACAATACCACATATTTTTTCTTAAAAAATCTTAGTTTATCGTTTTTATTCTCAAATTGTTTTTTATACAGTTATCTCATTTTCAAAAATCGCACAACTATAGAAGCGGTTGAGGGAATATGATGAAAGACATTGTGCCATTAAGTGGAAAAGCCATTTTTGCGCAGGTATCTAAAACGAATTTGATCGATGTGGCAAATTCGGGAAAGCCAAAAGAGCTGGCCGCCTGCGATGATTAATTAGTTTGAGCAAAAGGATGGTGGTGGATCATGGGAAATACAAAGTATACCAATATTGCAGCAAGTGCATTTGTATTATTGCTGCTATTAACAACAATAGCAATGGCAGGCGATCCGAATGGTTCCAATACCTATACGGATGATGTTGCCGGGATGAAGCTTGCCGTCAACTTTGCATGGACTCTGATAGGGGCCTTCCTGGTCTTTTTCATGCAAGCAGGCTTCGCCTTTCTGGGTGCAGGAGCTTTAAGGGTAAAGAATACAGTGAACTACTTTGCCAAGAGCTACATGGACTTCTCCATAGGTGCATTGGCCTATTGGGCCGTTGGCTTTGCTCTCATGTTCGGAGGCTCAAAGCTCTATGCAGGATTGGAGGACGGAAACAGTATCATCGGTTGGAGCGGATGGTTCCTTTCCGGGAACTCATATGACGTCTCGACCATGATGTTCTGGATGTTCCAGGTGGTCTTCGCGGCAACAGCAGCTACAATTGTGGCAGGTGCGTGTGCTGAGAGGATGAAGCTGCAAGCCTATCTCATTTACAGCGGAATAGTCACTGCGGTTATCTATGCCATCTATGGCCACTGGGTTTGGGGTGGCGGCTGGCTGGCCACGCTGCCATACGGCGTCGGGGTCAGGGATTTTGCTGGCTCCGGAGTAGTTCACGCTGTGGGCGGTATGGTGGCCTTGGCAGGCATATACCTGCTTGGTCCCAGGATTGGAAAATTCAACAAGGACGGTGTGCCTAATGCTATTCCTGGTCACGATGTTCCAATGATAGTCATGGGTACATTCTTTCTGTTCTTCGGATGGTTTGGATTCAATCCGGCCAGCACTCTGGCCGCCACAGATCTGAGGATCTCAGTCATTGCGGTCAATACGTTCCTGGCGGGAGCCGCAGGGGCGACGCTGGTCTGTTACTACACGTTCTTCAAGACCAAAAAAGTGGACATAGCTCTCACCTGCAACGGAGCCCTGGCAGGCTTGGTTGGCATTACAGCTTCCTGCGCTTATGTACCGACCTGGGCAGCAGTAGTAATCGGAGTGGTCTCAGGATTTATAGTGATGTACGGCATAAAGTTCAACGATTGGGTGCTTAAAGTCGACGATCCTGTGGGTGCTGTAGCTGTGCACGGCTATAATGGCCTATGGGGGTTGCTGACCGTTGGAATATTCGCAGACGGAACTTATGGTGGTGTCAGCGGTTTAATCGTTGGCAACACCAGCCAGATCATTGCTCAGCTCATAGACATGGTGGTAGTTGTGGTCTGGGCTTTCGGCACGGGCTACATCCTGTTCTACATAATCAAGAAGATCGTGGGTCTCAGGGTATCTCCAGAAGAAGAGTTGACTGGATTAGATCTGGGCGAGCACGGATATTCCGCTTATCCGGAATTCGTCATTGCAGGTCCAATGGACGGTTTAAGGGAAGGGCAGATATCTGATAATTTAGAATGTTCAACCGAAGGAGCACGAACATGAAGATGATACAGGCGATAATCAGGCCATCCAAGGTAGAAGAGGTAAAAAATGCCCTTGATGAGGCAGGCTATACCAGCCTTACCTCTATTGAGATAAAAGGCAGAGGCCGGCAAAAGGGCATTACCCAGATATGGCGTGGCGAAGAATACCAGGTGGACATGCTGCCCAAGGTGAAGGTGGAACTGGTCGTCCCCGATGATAAAGAGGATGAGGTGGTGGAGATCATCAGAAAGGCAGCTTACACCGGAAATATCGGTGACGGCAAGATCTTCGTCCTGCCAGTGGAAAAGACCATCCGTATCAGGACGGGCGAGACGGACGACAAGGCGCTGTAGCCGTCCCTTATATTTTTGCCACCTTTTTTTTACTTTTCTACAGGCTCTGATCGACCTCGCTTCTGAGCCATGCATGGCGGTCGGCCACGCGTTTTTTTCTTTCTGGCAGGAGGCTTCTCGGTGCGGTTGTTGATCGCTATATCTATCTCTCGGGCAAAATTTACCATTCCATCGAATCCCTCGAAGGTAGATGTGCGATTGTGGCATATATCGCAAATTGGTATGTTCAACTTTCGTATTGCAGGCTGATCTTCGGCCCCGGGAATGATAAGATCTACATTCTCTATGGACAGCAATTCACCAAGGTCGCCAGGATTGAGCTTATTTGCGTCGACTGCATCCCTGCCAATATAATTTCTTATCCTCTGGCGATCGACCCAATTTCCATACCGAATGCCAACGATCACAACCTCTATCCCCAGCTCGTTTGATGCCCTGATCAGAGATGCAGCCTTAGAAGCTCCGTTCAAGAAAATTGCAGCTCTCTTTCCTGCGAATTTGGCCCTATAATGCTCTATCTTCCGACATATTCTCTTTGTCTCTCTGGCGATCATCCTCTCGGATTCTTCAATTATGCCGGGATTTTCGAAGAACTCCGCGGCAGTTCTTAAGGCTGAAGATGTCTCTTCGATGCCCAGGAAGCTCACATTTCGGTAGGGTATGCCATACTCCTCTTCAAATCGCCTGGCTAGGGAGCCAATGGAGCTGCTACACTGTACCAGATTCAGATCTGCGCAATGAGCCCTCTGAATCTCTGCAACTCTTGAATCACCGGTTATTGCAGATATCACCTCAATACCCAGCTCTTCAAGGTAGGATCTGATAGGCCATAGATCTCCTGCAATGTTGTAATCTCCCAGGATGTTCACTGAATAGGGGCTTATGGGCTTGTAGCTCCTGCTGCCTATCAGCCTCAAGAGTGCATTGCATGCTGCTTCGTATCCCGTCTCCGCCTGGAAACCCATGCTACCCACCGGAATGACAGGTATCCTCAGATCCTTCGCCGCAGATTCACACACTTCACTGACATCGCAACCCATTGTCTCGGTCATGCAGGTGGAATAGACGAATATGGCCTGGGGCTTGCAGGCTGCAGCTAGCTCCCGCATGACTTGAGCAGATAATCCTAAATTATCGAAGAATATCTTATCTCGTTTACCATGAAGCATTGGTTGGCTGGAAATGCTTCCACGCGCGTTCCAGGCATATGTAGCGCATGTAGCGCATTCAAGTGGTCCTTGGACCACATGCATGGCATCTGCTATTGGATTCAAAACAGATATCGCTCTGGAGTAAGCACAGGCTCCATGAGCTGCATCTTCATCGAAGAGGCTCTTTTCGCACGCTAGAGACTTTAATTCATCCATTCCTTTCTGCTTTCATCTACAGCCCAAAATTATTTTCATTGAAAAGGGATCCACAATTCCCAACTCCAGCAATAGGCTAAAATGCATAGGTATTTGGAGTTATTTGAGAAGCATTAGGAAGAATATAGATGAGTTCGGAAAATGTCATAACCAACTACGTAAGCTACTCCGGCCTGAAGACCGGAGCTTTCAGCAGCCCTGATCTGGTCTGTTCCAAAAATCAGAGACCAGATCGGACCTCCAGGCCAGCCTACATGCAGCGACGATCTGCAGAGGTCCCAGTCTTGCTGGAACATTGGCCTCAGATCTGCCAAAGACGGCTTCAAATCGTGTTTCGACCGCACCCTTTCGGGCAAGAGTCTGGCAGAGCCATACAGGATCAGCATCAAGCGGTTTACCGCGAGGGTGCCTAAGATGCCCAAGTACAATACAGGAGATGGATTTGGCATGTTAAATATGTATGCAGAGCACAGCGAAAGTAATGGGTGGGGCACGCTCCTCCCCGGCCTAAAGACCGAGGCTTCCGCTGCCCCTACACCCCGGAGCGATCTGTGAATGCTTCCCGGCTGAAAGAGCTGGCTTGTATTTCTTCTGCGAACAGACTGCAGAAAAACTTTTAACTTTTTAGCGGTCATTATGCTCAGATGAATTCCGTTGATCGAGCCATGAAAGAGACTGGCGAACCGATTTCTGCAGGCAGAGTCCCTGTAGACGATATAGAGATGTATTTCGAGGTTCACGGCCAGGGCGAGCCCTTGCTCATGATCATGGGCCTGGGGGGCCACTCGCTCGACTGGGGGTGGATAGTGCCCCAGAGATTGGCAGAAAGCTACAGGGTGATTCTCTTTGACAACCGCGGAGCAGGGCGCAGCGATCAGCCTCCTGGCCCCTTAACCATAGGGCAGATGGCAAAAGATGCCGCGGGCCTGCTGGATGCATTGGGAATTGATCATGCCCATGTATTCGGAGGAAGCATGGGGGGCATGATTGCTCTGCAAATGGCTTTGGATTACCCCAAGCAAGTCGACAAGCTGGTGCTCGGAGGCACAACCGCTGGTGGAAGCTCCAGGACCAATCCGCCGCCCGAGATCCAGAAGTATTTCTATCCGAGGACGGACCTTTCCGCCCATGACTACCTTTGGTGGACTGGAGCGGTATGCTATCCGCCGGAGTTCATTGAGGCCCATCCGGATATAGTGGAGAGGAAGATCCAGGCCAATCTCGCCTTTCCTGGAACCCTTGCTGCCTATGAGGCCCAGCTCAAGGCCTTCAATGAGTTCGATGTCGAAGGGCGCCTGGGCTTTATTCGCGCGCCTACGATGGTGATAATCGGCAAACGAGATGTGCTGATTCCGCCGCCCAATAGCTTCGAGATCGCCCGAAAAATTCCGGGCGCACAGATGCGGGAGATCGAAGGCGCAGGGCACATCTTCTGGATCAGCCATCCTGAGGAGACTGTATTGATAGTAAAGGAGTTCCTGGGATGAGGCGATGGTGGTGCATTGGCTGAGCCGAAGCGGAGTGCAATATACTTGGGATGTCTGGCGCTACTGCCATATCTTCCCATTGATCTACATAGCTGGAGAGATTATGAATTGCCCCTAAAAAAGCTCTTAGCTTGCCGCGAGAAATGATGGAATCTGTCGAAATATCTGCATATTCTGTATCGATAATTCTCATTAACATCACTAGATCCGCTATTGAGGAAGGTTCTTCATCGCTGCTAATAGCTCATCTCTCCTTGATTCCAGATAGTCGAGTTCCTGAAAATCCTCCAGAACATCCTCCTCCCGAACTTCCCCTTTTTTCAGCTTATCATCCAGCTCGAGTATGGATCTCACGTCATGCTTTCTCCTAATCTCGAATATCTCTGCTTCGATGCACCTGAGTTCTTTTTCAAGGAAGGCCTTGATGCTAGCCTGAAACCAGAACGTCACGATCCATCTTCAGGGCACTTGCAACTTCATCGATAACTACCATGATCGGATACCAACCAATAAAACTATCATTAAGATATT
>NZ_DAKC01000006.1:0-4420 GCF_002496465.1 Methanosaeta sp. UBA356
AAAAAAAAAAAAAAAAAAAAAAATACAAAAAAACCCCTCAAAATTTTTTTTAGGGAGGAACCGTTTTTTGTAAACCCGTCTGATGCTTTTAACGCAGATGTCCCGATAACTTCCCCGATTATTGCCAGGAACAAGAATAGCCACTGCATCCTGTGATATCCTCCCGCCTATCTTGGTATTCAATCGGATCTCTTCCGGCCGATCATGAGAAATATGGAGAACCGCCTCATCTCTCCAGTAATGCTTGGCTTTGCCATTTCTGCTGCATTAATACTATGAACATCATCAAATCCCACTTTCAAGAAATCCTCTTGCAGAGCCGCCCGATCAAATCCGAAATGAAACACGCCCGTGTTATCCTCATGAAATTGGCCGCCATCCAGGTCCAGATCGGAAATGCACAGATAGCTGCCTGGGGCTATGACCTCATAAAGCTGAGCCAGAAGGGGCCCTATCTCCTTTATATGGTGAAGGGTCATATTGCTCACAACGAGATCGTAATTGCCCCTCAAAGGATCGCCCTTATCCAGATCGACAAGCACGGTGCTGACGTTATCCACCTTTTGTTTGGCGATCTTCTCATTGAATATGTCGAGCATCCCCTTCGAGCTGTCGACCCCTGTGACTGAACGGACAATTGGTTGCAGCCGGAGAGCCAGCAGCCCAGTGCCGCAGCCGAAGTCCATGATATCCATGTCATCCGTCAGGTCGATCTGTTCTGATATCGCACGGACGATGTCATCCGCCAGCTTGGACCTTGCTGGATTTTCGTCCCATTTGGCTGCCTCTTTATCGAAGTCCCGCTTTTCAGCGCTCATTGTGTTCTCTTCCTCGCATGCCGACAATTTAGGCATTGCGGCATGTGAACGCATGGCATCTCGCAGTACTTTGGTCATATCCGTCTTTCTTTGCTCTTATGAAATACTGCAAGAGGCAGATCATGTAGGCTCAAGCGCTTGATTGGGTTTCGCTTTGCCTTTAACGAGGCTGTGTGAGGAAATCATCTGCCGCAATGGCGAAGATATCGGGCGAATCCTTGTGAACCTCATGGCCTGCAAACGGAATATTGAGCAGTCCCGAGCCTTTGACAAGGCTGCGCAGTTCGCCCGCCTCTCTCAAAGAGAGCAGCTCGTCGTCATCACCACGAACAATCAGCAGAGGGCATTTGATAATCTGAACCGCTTCTCCTGGATAGCCGGTTGGCCCTAAGTCCGTCCATAGTCCCACAACCTTTTCCACCAGGGCATTGAAATCAGGATTGGGATTTACTTTTTCATAGTACCTCACGGAATCGGGAAACATCTCCATCCACATATCAGCGGTCAGACCAGCCAGCATAGAGAATGAGGGATCATCTTCTTTGAGGCGCCACTGGGCGCCTAATGTAACGAGCTTTTGTACCTTCGAGTTCTCCTCCGCGGCCATCCGATAGCCGACGATGCCGCCATCACTAAATCCGATGATTGAAACAGAAGAGATGTTCAGGTAAGTCAATACAGCTTCGACATCCGACTGATATCGTGCGTAGCTCAATCTCGCCGATCCTGTTGTGGACCTTCCGTGTCCACGAAGGTCGATACCGATAAAGCTAAATTGCGATGGAAGTCTTTCGAGAATGCCATTGAAGTCAATTATAGAACCAAGGCCACCATGAAGCAGCAAAAGAGGCTGGCCATTTGGATTTCCTGCAGTCTCAAAGTAGATACGGGCATCTTCAATCTGCAAATGCTGTCCATTCAAGTGATTAAAGCATTTCATTTCTGATTCCTTTCCAATCCCTTCTTAAATCGATCTCACTAATGCGTTCAGTGACTCTGCAACCTCAACCAGCTTATAGCAGTCAATGAGATCAGGCGTATCCAGGGAGGTGTGGGTCACAGTCTTCATCAGGTCGGCCATACGCTCAGACGTGAAGGCCATGGATGGAACCTGATTCTGCGCGAAAATCATATGATCTCCATTAAACCATTGCTCGCCAGACGCTAGGCTATTGAATCGCAAAAAGACATCTTCAGCCTTCTTCTCAAGCGAAAGAGGGCATTCGTAGAATGAGTATGCTGTTCTCCCAATTTTATAGCCAACATCATCGATGTTAATGGCAAGCATGATTTTGGGCATTTCAGTTCCGTATCGCTTCAGATAATCCATCTGGCCGCCCGCACTATAGTGGTCTTCGCCATTTAAAGCGACGATTTCAATGCAGTTCTCTCCACGATAGTCAGATAGCATCTGCGCACAAAGGAGCAATACGATTATGCCAGATGCGTTGTCTGAAGCACCGGGGGAGCCTTCGTATGCATCGATGTGTGCAGTGATAACAACCTTTCTCGGTGCATTGGAGTTTAGCCGGGCAATTATGTTTGTAGCCCTCGATGAAATCCGGATGGCATCGATCTTAAGCCGAAATAGACCATGCGTTATCGCCAGGATGTCTCCCACGATATCCTTACAGTAAACGCTTGGGATATCGAAATCTCCGTCGACGATTAGCGGAAATGGGTATAACGCCCCAGCCTGTTCCGGTTTTTTCTCGGTAGCGGTGATTATTCCCGCTGGCTTGCGGCTCTCCAAAAGGGCAATTATCTTTTGGTGATGCTCTGGATTGTAGAAGACGAAATTCTTCGGCATCAACTGCTCTTTGCATATTGCGCCCTTAATCAGCAGAATTTTTCCCTCGCAGTCGATGTTTTCCAGCTCTTCTATCGTTGAGACGGCGATCAGTTCCGCCAGGGCATCGCAGCCCATTGTATAGGGACTTGCATAGACCTCGTAAGCTTCTTCCTGGGACAATATTGCGCCATTACATATATGGTCCAGGCACTCAAAAGGAGTGGCATCAACTTCATATCCATAGGCACGGACGGTATTTGCAAAGAAATCCGTTGCGTCACGATTTCCCAATGATCCCGTTCGCCTATTCGGTTTCACATTGCATAAGAAATCGAGGTAGAACCGAGCTTTTGCAGTATAATTATCCTTGTTCATTTTATTTTCTCCCAGATCAATCCGTTCCTTCTATTGCCGTCTCAAACGACTTCAATGGTCTAATGGACGCTTAAATGGAAACGACGGTTTCGCAAGGAGAGGTTAACGCCTCATAGGGAACGCAGATTCCCAACATCTATATCCGTTGCCAGACACACGCCCTGCGAAACGCTTGTTTTTTTTATTCACCGCTTAGCTACATAGATCGCAGAGTGCCCTACCCTTCGAGGATGGCGAAAGAGCTTTTCTTGAACACTCCGGAGAACTGAGATGAGACTGGCTTAAGGCTATTTCAAGTCGATCTGAGCACTGCGAAGATAATCATACAGGTAATCATACAGGGGGGATAATTCACCCTCTGCTTGAAGGTACCTCTTGATACCATATGCTCATGAGAGACAGCCCAATCAAAGCCACTTCATTGCGCCGTATAGCCGCCGTCCACGGGATAGAATCCCCCGGTCGAGAATGTGCTTTGGTCAGAGAGCAGAAATGCTACCAAATAGGCCACTTCTCTCCGCTCTGCTAGCCGGCCCATTGGGTGCGATGCAGCGAATTGAGTGAGGATTTCTTTGGGCGTTTCACGCATTTTTGGAGTGTCAACATAACCGGGCCCAACAGCATTTATCCTCAGGCCCTTGTCTGCGAACTCGAGCGCGGCCGAGCGGGTCAGGCCAATGACGCCGTGCTTGGCAGCCGTGTAGGGAGCGAGCCCGGCCAGACCAACAACGCCATTCCCGGAAGACATGTTCACAATGGCCCCGCCACCACTGCTGAGAATTACCGGAATCTCGTATTTGAGACAAAAGAACACCCCTGTAAGATCCGTATCTATTACATCGTGCCAATCACAAATGTCATAATCGGGGATTGTGATGCCTCCAGGTCCTGTAATACCTGCATTATTGACGGCGAGGTGCAATGCACCGAAGCGTTCCAGAGTAGTGTCGATCAGGTTCTTGACAGAGCGGGGATCTCTGACATCCGTCTTACATACATAGACGCGCTTGCCGGTAGGGTCAAGTCCGTCACTCACCACTCGTGCCTGCTCTTCATGACGGGCGGCAATCACTACACTGGCACCTCGTTTAAATAACTCCTCGGCTATAGTCTCCCCCAAGCCGGTTGACCCACCGGTCACTATTGCTACTTTGCCGTCGAAATCCATCGTTCCACCTTAAACCAAATTCTAGTGTATCAGTTCCAAAATAGCATAGCAGCATTTAACGCTACGTACTGCCCAAGACCGGAAAAGAAGAGATGGTCTCCCAAGGAACAGCTTTAGCTGCTGAATGCTGGATGCCGGGATCTATATGCCTATCTCCAGCAGCAGCTGAGTATGCTTATCCCATTTCATCACATAAACACAGGCTGGAAGCCCCGCTCTTCAGGGCGGGGAGGAAAGCCGTAAATAGCCCACCAAAACCTTTATATC
>NZ_DAKC01000073.1:0-6816 GCF_002496465.1 Methanosaeta sp. UBA356
GATGCGATGCCTAAGCGGCCCATTACTGTAGGCAGCTCTATTATTTAAAGCTTGCCTTTCAGCGAGCTTTGTTCTGCATCCAGTATTGGCCCATCGCCAAAGGAGTTTCTCCTATTTATATTTTGTGACCTTTGCGAGATTCATCTGAGCAATCCTCAAGTGAATTCGCGGATCAGGCCAAAAGGATGAACTCTTTCGGCTCCGAGTTGTGATCGAAGTTCCTATTTAAGGATTTCGCCATTCAAACATTCCGGTTATGATCGGAGCCAAATGACGATCCAGTGAACCCACCACATCGGCCTCTACCCCATTCAGACAATGCTATTTAAAGTTGCCGCAAACAGGCTAAATGCCTGCTTCCTTCGCCAATTCATCTTCGCTTGATAACTATCATAGCGAGATCAACTGGATTCATTGACCCCACCGAGAAACCCTGAATCTCCTTCTCTGCGATCCATAGAATCTCCTCTGCGGATAGAGTGCGATTGTTTATGACCAGATTAATGAGCCTCTCCAATCCGAAAGGCTCCCCATCTTCGTTCTCGGCCTCGACAACCCCATCAGAATATATGACCATGACATCCCCAGGTTGAACGGGTATGCACGTCTCCTCCAACTCCAGCCGATCTAGCATGCCCAATGCTATTCCTCCTCCACCCAGCGTATCCACCATACCACCAGGATCAACGATAAAAGGCGGATTAAAACCGGCATTCACATACTCTAAGATATGATTGGAAGGATCAAGGAGGGCATAAAAGCAGGCCAGATTCGTGCCCCGACCGTACTGGCTGATCTGAGAGTTGAGCTTGCTTATGGTATTGGATGGCCCCATCTTTTCCGGACAGGCGCGGATGAGAGCTCGCGACATAATGGCGAGCATGGCCGCCTGAATCCCATCTCCTCCCACTCCCGCCATGGCCAAGGCGATCTTATCATCCATTCTAGAGACATCATAAAGATCGAAACGATTCGTGCTTGAGGGATTGTAGAGAGCCTCGATCTCATATCCCTCCTCCTCAGGAAGAACGGAAGACACTAAACTGAGCTTTACCTCATCGATAAAGTCGGTCTTCATGCCCGAGCCGCTCAGCTTGAGGGCATCTGTATCCAGAGCAGCTGCGTAATGCTTCAGGTCTGATGCCATGCTGTTGAAGGCCCAAGCCAGATCCGCCAGCTCTCCTGAGGTATTCGCCCGGACATCGAAATCTCCTCGCGAGATCTTCTCCGCCATCCGGGCTAAAGAATCGATGTCCTCCTCAATCCTCCTGCCAATCAGGAATCCTGCTCCCAGCACTGCAATGACGGTTATGGCAAAAGCACTGAGGGCCATATCCCTTACTCTTCGCGAGGAGTCGCTCAATCCCTGGGTCGCACTGCTAGCCACCTCCTTGATGCCGGCATCGATGAACCGGGCGGGAAGGCTCATCTCCTCCGAGGCATAAGCAATGCCCAGGATCCAGCCAGGGGTGGTTATGGGCGAATATGCCACATATCCATCATCTCTCCCCAAAGCAACAATGGCAGATCCAGAGCTTCCTTTAAGCATCTTCTTTGCTACTGCCCTTACCTCAGGACTGGCAGCCTCAGATAGGTTTTCCGAGCCGAATATGATATTTAGTGGCTCGTCCGGCTTGTTATTGGACCGAGCTACTATCAGGCCAGTCCCGTCGATAATGAATGGATAGCCTCTGCCTCTCATCATGGAGAGATCTGTGAAGATGGACTCGATTGACACATCCATCCCCATGATGCCCGCGAATTCGCCCTCTCGGAAGAAGGGTGTGGTGATCGTCATCATCCTGTCGCCCTCATCATTCTCATAGGGTCCTGTCCAGATGGTCTTCTTTCTGGATTTGGCCAATGCATAATTGGGCGTGTCCTTGTAGCTGAATGGAGCAGTACTCTTCAAGGAATCAGTGCTATAAGGCCAGGTGACCAGCACCCCGTCTTCTGTTCCAATGTAGGAGAGGGTGAGCACAGGCTCGGTCTCATGCAACGACTGCATGACCCTTGCAGGAACGCACAAGGATCTTATGGTGGCATTCCTCATCCCAGGAGTGAAATTTGAGCTGGTTGGCGCAATCCATATGCCAGGCGGAACGCAGCTATCGCTCTCCGAGAAGCTGCTGGCATAACTGGCCACCAGCTCATTCTGATGAGCCAGACTCCCGAAGAACTCGTTATACTGATTGGCCTTGGCAATGGCGAGCTGAACCTGATCAGCCTCATTGGGCATCACCAATAGAGCGGAGCGGTTCAGGGATACGCTGAGTTGTGTTATGTTCTCTTGAACATCACGGGATGCCTGATCCATCTCAAGGAGAGAAACGATGCCCACGTAAAAGAGCGGCAAGAGGGCAAAGGCTGCCAAAATCACGAAAATCTTGAATCCCAATCCTTTGATGCCAGCCATTCTTTCCATTTTTCTTTTTAAACCCAGACGTCAGCAGCTCATTCTTCGCTTTATCTCTTCATATCTATTATCAAATCGCTACCACTTTGCCATCACTGCGGCTATCATTTCAGAGCCCTGGGAGGGCAGCAGCATACGATGGTGTTGATTGATCTGATGGTATAAGCTTTTTCTCTCCCTTTTTTTCATAATTGCTATATGTTTTCTCCACCGTTTTCATGCATGCCCCCCATACAATATAAAGGCCGCGTCATCCAACTGATTGCCCCCTCTGCAGCTGATGTAGAAAGACATCAAAGATCGCCGAAAACGCGGGAGCTCCCCTTTCCAAATATCTCCTTTCTGTGATCGAGGCCGCCCGGGAAAGACAATACAACCCGGCCGAAGAGGAATAACTCTTCAACAGCAATCGAAGAGCTGAGAGAAGAGAATGACAGGCTGAAAGAAAGGCTGTACATCCAGACCCAGCTTTCGGAGAAATACAAAAGAGAGGCAAAGCGCCTCCAGGAGGTTGCAATGAATGCTGCTAACTTCCAGAGAACGACAGATTGACCGGGAACTCCTTGCGGTGCTCCGACGAGGACCGAGACATGACTATCAGCTCCTGAGGGCCCTCGGAATCCAGCCGTCAGACTGAGATCTGATGCGGGCTGTGAATGAGCAACGGGAGCCGCTGGAGATGCACGGCGTCAGCAATTAGATTTAGCGATAAGCCAATAGCTTCTCCCTTTTTTGTAGAGACCTTTATTAAAGCTCACAAACGAGGAGCGATGGTCGAGAAATATAACCCTTTCCACCTTCACCTCGACCTGAGCCCGCCGCATGGCAAGAGAAGCTCTGCAGTTGCTCAAGGCTTAATATAGGCATTCAATCCGAGGGTAATCGGCTTATCATCAACTTTAGCGGTAGTAACGATATTCCCATGTGTACTTGCAACAACAAGGGTTTTGCCGGACGACGATGGGGTTGGTTTTTCCAGGTCAATTTCTATGAAGAGCTTATTTTCCTTGATTTCTACTTTCAGAGTCATACGAGTTCTCCTAGTGGCCATCTTTTAGACATGCTCATCTATTACCCTTTCCCTAAGAGATCTTCAGACATTTTTCGATGATTTTCGCGCTGCAACCATGAGGCTCCTTTTCTTTAACGGTTGAGCGATCCTTTAGTTGCATGCTCGGGTCGTTGCCTCCAGAAGGATAATCCTCCATCCGAGTAATTCGAACTCTTCTCGCAGATCCGCAAGGTTTCAAATGTGGCAGTTCCAATGTCTTTTGGCCGCTCTATATCCAGCCAACGAATTTCCCGGGGCAGCAAAGCCGGCTGCCAGAGATCGGCCTTCCGTTATTCAGCAGATCTTAAGACAGCTCCGCCAGCCTGATGTCGGGATCCTCTGCCTCTTCCGGTTATCCCGCCGTGCCCGCCATCATATCCCTGGCCCAACGCCGATCCGCCGCCTGGGATAGGGCGTCATGAATCAAACCAGGACGAGATGTATCACCCTGACGGCTCCGGCCTTGTACTCTTCGATCCCAGCAACATCCTTAATGCTAGAATTCAAGTGCTTTCAGAGCCACTAGGATGTGGGACCCATGAAATATGATGCTCAAATTCTGAAGCGCTGGTTGGGAATGGCCCTATTCATTCTCTCCTTCGCCTTCTACGGATTCCTGCTTCTCGTGCCGCTCACCCCGTTCTCCGCTGAGGGCAAGATAGCATTCTCCGCCGCCGTGGTCGTTTTAGCGGAGGGTTCATTCTGGCTCTCGGTCCTCATCCTGGGCCGCGAGGCGATAGCAAAGTATCGGAAAGTCGATTGGCGATCCCGCCTTTCCGGATTGCTGAAAAAGGTTTAAACCAGCGTGTGCAAGAGGGTGGCTGATCTTATGTTGCCCCGTGTAATTTTGCATAATGCCGTCAGCCTGGACGGCAGGATAGACGGCTTTCCCATGGACCTGCAACAGTACTACGAGCTGATTTCCATATGGAAGGAGGATGCCACACTTGCCGGATCTCACACCTTTCTCCAGGCCGCGAGCGTTGCCCCGCCGGAAGATGAGAGCGCTTTTGTCCCGCCTAAAATGGATCCGGGCGACAAGAGGGCGATTCTGGTCATCCCTGACAGCCGCGGGCGCATACGCACCTGGCATTATCTGAGGACTCTTCCCTACTGGCGCCATTTTGTGGCCCTGTGCTCAAAGTCAACGCCCGATGATTATCTCGAATATCTCAAACAGAGGCATATCGACTGCATAGTCACCGGCGAGGATCATGTGGACCTGAGGACGGCCCTGGAGGAGCTGTGCTCTCGCTATGCCGTAAGGGTGGTGCGGGCGGATGCGGGCGGCACATTGAACGGCCTGCTCCTCCGCCAGGGGCTGGTAAATGAGGTAAGCGTGCTCATCTATCCCAGCCTCGTAGGGGGAGAGACGACGAGCAGCATCTTTCGCGCCCCCGACCTGCCGGCCGCCGCGGATGGGGCTCCTGGCCAGGGGGCAGAGGGCACGATCTCGCTCCAACTCATGAAGACAGAGAAGCTCAAAGGTGATGTGATGTGGCTGCGCTATGAGGTCCGGCGATAGCCTGGCGGGAAATGCGGCCCAAATGAAGTCTTTAAATAGAATTCTTCCGCCTTCCTCCCTCCATGCCATGACACTGCATCATTTACCGCCTTGGCCACCATGGGGCAGCCAGCAAGATATCATTCGCCTTCTCTCTAAGTTGAGAGACTGCCTTGCCGTCATCATGCAACTGCCTGCATAGCTGCTCATAGTTTGTAAAGTGGTGCCGCCCATAGCTGAGCAACTGCTGAAATGAAGGGCGTGGGGTGTTGTAGTGCCTGGCAACTTCGTTATAGAAATCCCTTGGTGTAGACGTTATTTTGACATGGCAGTTATAAGCCCGAATAAGGGATTTGGAGTCGTATGATGGTTTTACAGGCATGTTTACCAATCTTTCTTAATCAGCCACGTTGCAGACCAGGATCTTAAAAGTTCTCATTGCCTTAATCCTATGTGCAAGAATAAATGAGATGATAGGAGTGAATCTATCAGAAGTAGCAGGGATAGACGCGAGTAATTTCTACCCTCTGCAAATCACTACCTTGAAAATACGCTTAGGAGGAGAATATGATCATGAAGGAGACCGATGTGATGCCAGGAAAATCGGCAGAAGAATCTCTTGACCCTGAGGACTGGGAATCCATGCGCATGTTAGGCCACCGAATTCTAGACGACATGATGGACTATCTGGAGACGCTGCGGGACCGACCAGCCTGGCAACATGCGCCGGTTGATGTAAAGGCACATTTTGCGGGATCTCCCCCCGTTATCCCCCAAACACCAGAAGAGATCTATCAGGAGTTCACCCGGTACATACTGCCTTACCAGATCGGCAACAACCATCCGCGTTTTTGGGGCTGGGTAGCTGGAACCGGAACCGTGATGGGGATGTTTGCGGAGCTGATATCGGCTGCAACTGATGCCGTTAGTGGCTCCTTTTCCTACCTCAGCAACAACTACGTGGAGATGCAGGTTCTAGACTGGTGCAAGACTATGCTTGGCTACCCTGCCACTGCCAGCGGCCTTATTACAAGTGGATGCTCCGCTTCGAACCTCATCGGATTAGCAGTAGCTCGAAATGCTAAAGCCCAGTTTGACCTGCGAAGCAAGGGCATGCGGGCTGCACCGCAGCTAATGACTCTCTACTGCTCAGAAGAAGCTCACTCATCGATCCAGAAAGCTGTTGAGCTGCTCGGCTTTGGAAGCAGAGCGCTCCGCCGCGTACCTGTAAACGAATCCATGCAAATCGACCTGGAATCCTTAAAGGAAGCAATCAAGACCGATCGCGAGGGTGGGTACCATCCAATTTGTGTTGTTGGAGTCGCTGGAACTACCAACACCGGAGCCATTGACGATCTTGAGGCTCTTGCAGAAATATGCAGTAAGGAGGGTTTGTGGCTGCATGTCGACGGTGCATTCGGTGCATGGGCGGCCATAGCACCGAGGTCGAAACACCTTGTCGCCGGCATAGAAAGAGCTGACTCTCTGGCGTTCGATCTCCATAAATGGATGTACCTGTCGTATCCTATCGGCTGCGTGTTTATTAGAGACGCCGATGAACACCGTCGCACGTTCTCACTGACACCGACGTATCTCGCACACGGTGAAGGAGAGCGCGGATTGACAGGTATCGACGTGCCCTGGCTCTCTGACTACGGTTTTGAACTGTCGCGCGGCTTTCAAGCTCTCAAGGCATGGATGACTATTAAGGAACAAGGCACAGAGAAATATGGACGCCTCATCCAACAGAATATCGACCAGGCTCATTATCTAGCTAGCTTGGTCGAGAAATCTCCTCAGCTTGAGATGGCATTGCCAGTTTCGCTTAGTTGTTGACGCAAAATA
>NZ_DAKC01000096.1:0-7633 GCF_002496465.1 Methanosaeta sp. UBA356
TCCAAGAGGATTGTGCCTGGTGGATACGCTTCGAGGGATGCTCTGTCCCTCAACTGGTATCAGTTTTGAAGGACATCGAGGGGGACATAGACAATCTGACGCCAGGGGAGGATGATTTCTGATGGCCGCAAATTTTGACGAAGCGGACATTCGGCGCACGTGGCAGGTTTACCGGGAACCCGGCGAAGTCACAGAGGTTCGCATTTTAAATGCTGGAAAGTGGCTGGGGACGGTGAGCGGGTACTTCGATAATGAAGACAGTTTCACAAAAATTGTTTCCGAGCTGGCATCTGATCCTGATCATCCCGTACCGGCGATCTATTTCGCCATCAACCCAGTATCGCCGGATCTACTGGCGAGAGCCGCGAACCGCACGATTGCTAAAGCAAAAAACACAACCAGCGACGCCGATATAGTTGCTCTGCATTGGTTGCCGGGGGATCTGGATTCAAAGCGACCCGCGGGAATCAGTAGCACCGACGAAGAGCACGACGCGGCAATAGCCAAAGCCTATGAGGTGCGGGGAAGGCTGATAGAACTAGGTTGGCCGAAGAATGCGTTTGTTTTGGCGGATTCTGGCAACGGCGCACATCTGGATACCAAGATAAATTTACAAAATGTGCCGGGAGATGTGGCGCTTGTCAAGCGATGCCTGGAAGCGATGGACTTCCTTTTTTCAGATGAGACGATCCATGTTGATACAACATCGCAGAACCCCGCCCGAATATGGAAGGTGCGGGGAACAATGGCGCGGAAGGGCGACAGTATCCAGGAAAGGCCACATCGCTTATCCAGGTTCCTAGAAGTGCCGGATACGCTGGAGCCCGTCACCAGGGAGCAATTAGAGGCGTTGGCGGCCATGCTGCCAGAGCCCGAGAAGATATCACAGCCTTCTCAAAGCACCGGCGGCCCGGCTTTTGATCCTGTAGCCTACTGCCAGGCGCATAACCTGCAAGTGCACCACACCAAAAATTGGACTGACCCCAGGGGCATAAAGTGCACAGTAGCCGTGCTGGAACAATGTGTCTTCAATCCGGATCATCACAAGAGCGCGGTTATCATCGGCTGGCCTAATGGGATGAGGTCCTACAGGTGCCGGCACAATTCTTGTCTCGCAAAGCGCTGGAAGGATGCAAAGGCCATAATCGAGCCGGGCGCGGACTCATTCGACGGCATACCGACGATGGATCTTACACGAGCACGGGCGGATGTGATTGAAGCGGCGACGGGCGTGCACATTTTCAATGCCGCGGACGATCCAAGCCAGAACGAAATTTCTGAGGAAGAGCTTAACGCTTATTCGCTGCCAGCAGGCCCAAAATTCGAATGCAATCTACCAAAGGACCATTTCATTCAAAGGTTTATGGCCTACGGCTCTGATATCTCAGATGCATACATAGAATATTGGTTCGGCGCCGGCCTCTTTGCCCTAGCGGTGATCGCTGACAAAAAAATCAAAGTGGTCCTAAAGCAAGGCACCATTTACCCTAATTTATACATATCGATAAATGGTAAATCAAGCCTGGCCAGAAAGAGCACTGTAGTTGATAAAGCGGAGGCGATGCTTTGCCAGGTAAAACCGTCTCTCTTGCCTGCGATGGTGCCTACTGAATTCAGCCCGGAGGCATTCACGGAGCACCTGAGCGATTTCAATCACGCTCCGTGGATCAGAGATGAAGCTGCGGGTGTTTTGGGTCTGATGAAAAAAGATTACATGCGGGGGTTTAAGGATTCCCTCATGCAACTGTATGACTCCAGGCCCTTTTACCGTAAGCTGAGAACGTCGCAGAGGAAGGGCGCAAAAACAGAATTTAGAGTTGATGATCCATATTTAAATCTTCTATGGGCGACCACGGACGCGAGCTTAGGAGCCAATACCGAGCAAAACGACACGCTCTCTGGATTCATGGCCCGGTTTTTATTCTTCTTCCCGCAAGGAAACAAGACCAAATGGCTGCCTCTGGAAGAAGGGACGGCGGCAAATAGCGTTTTTGAAGGGCTGGTCCACGAGCAACTTGCGGGAATCGCTGCCCATGTTGGGGAGCTGCAGGAATGCAAATCCATGCACTTCGGCCCTGAGGCAGCGACATACTACACTGAATGGCAACGAATCAGAGAGGAAGAATGGACAACAAGCAACGACGGCAACGCAATGCAGATTTACAGCAGACTTGCACCAACGGTGATCAAACTCGCCATGCTATTCGAATTGGGAATGCCAGGGTTCGATCCTTCCAGACCGATCATGGTTGAGTTTGTCGAGGAAGCGTGCCGGCTGGTGGACTCCTATTTCATGCCTACGGCGATGGCCGTTTATGATTTGGTTGGTGCAAATGCAGAGAAAAACGTAATCGATCGAATAATCGCCTATCTGAAGAAGCACGGCGGCAAGGCAACACGGAAAGAGATTCTTCGTGATGTTAAGATCAAGAGCGCGGATTTTGACGAATTTCTCTCCACAATGGAAGAGAGTGAGCAGGTAGAAACCAAAACCGTCAAGCGCGGCGGCAAAGGCAGGGATTCTGTATACGTCTTCCTTTTAGACACTGGCAAAGTAGGTAACGTAGCTAAAGTAGCTAAAGTAGCCAAAATAGCCAAAGTAGAAGAAATTCATTCTAATCCCTCTGAAGATAAAGAGGGAAAAAAATCTACTTTGGCTACGTTGGCGACTATGGCTACTTTCCCTATTATGGCGACGCAGCCCCCAAAACCGGATAGCTCCACCGCAAAGGGAGATCCTGGCTTCCAGAAGTTCAAAGGCAGGATGAAAAAGAGAACCTGTTGCTTATGTGGCCGGAAATTCCCCTATGATCTGACCTACCACGCAAACGGCGATAAAAGCGGTTATGAGTGCACCACCTGCCTAATGCACGGACCGCCACCGGAACCAGAGAAAGCCAATCCTCAGACAAAGCTGGAGGCCGGAGCATGAGGGCGGATCCCTTTCTCCAGCTGGAGGGCAAGCGTGTAGTGGCATAGTAGACGGCCAAAAGCTCAGAGGCCGGTTGGTCTCTGCCAGGAACGACTTTCTCACTATCGAGCGCTCTGGAGGCCCGAGGCTAATAATCAACCGATTTGAGATCTCCTCGATCCAAGAGGAGGCCCGGCCCGTATCCAGGTGTCCGAAAGTCTCTAGAATGTTCTGGCGGTGATTGTTTGTACAATAGGGATAAACTATATATATTTAGGGTGTACAATAAGGATAATATGGTGGTAGAATTTGCCTGAAAATGAGTTAATATTCAAGAGAAAGATCTGCAGGACCCAAAACGGACAGGCCCGGATCAGCCTGCCACGGGCGGTTGCTGAGGCCTTTGGCTCATGTGGTCACATTGGCCTAATCTGGAGAGCTGGCAGTCTGACGATTGCTCCATGGCCCGAGGAAGCTTGAGAGCATGGCCACAGTAAACGAGGGGCTTGGTAGTGACTTCTTCGCTCGGATGTATCCGAGGCTGCAACCAATGAGCGATCAGGAGTACCGGAATTCGCCCAAGCGGCCCACTACCGCATGGGACGATGTGGAGGACTGGAGAGCATTGCAGACGATGAGCCCGGAAGAAGCAAGGCGCTACTGTGGAGGAGATAGGAAGCGATGAGCAGAGGCAAATCCCGGACCAGGAAGGCAAGGATCGATATAATGAGGGCCAATGCCGCCAATGCCCGGAGGAGAGCCCGGAAGTACGATAGGCAGGCATACGACAAGCCATGTGGAGAGGAGCAGTAGATGGGCAAGCGTGCCGATCCGTTACAGGGGTACGGATGTGATCCAAGATGCAAATGTGGTCAATACCCCGGACATCTTGAGTTAGATAAAGCCTACTTGAATAACGAGATCTCCCTTCAGCAGTATGCCGATAAGGTGGGGTGCGCCAAACCGAGTGTTGAGCGACATGTCAAAGGACACCTTCCCGAAGCGCTCTTGAAAGCAAAGGACATTGAGGACGTGGCCAATGGTGACAGCCTGTTGGATGAGCTGAAGAAGGCTCAGGAAAGGGCGTACTCACTTCTCGATAAGGCAGAAGCGGCGGCCAATACCAAGATCTATGGGGCTCCGGTGGCCTACCTAAAGGAGATCCGAGAGCAGCTCAAGTTCATCGCCGAGCTGGAAGGCAAGCTATCCAGCCAGCCACAGATAACTATCGTCAGCAGCCCTCAGTGGATTGAGCTCCGGACCCTGATCATCGGGGCCCTGGAACCCTATCCAGAAGCAAGAGAGGCGGTGGTCCATGCCATCCACAAGTGACGACCTGGCATATTCACTGGATCCAGTCCTGTGGGGGGAAGAGGTCTTGGGCTTCCATCCAGACCCCTGGCAGGCCTCCCTTTTGAGGAGCAGATCAAGGAAGATCATCCTCAACTGCTCCAGGCAAAGCGGTAAATCAACGGTCTGTGCCGCTTTGGGCCTGCATGAGAGCATCTATCGGCGGCCATCATTCGGCCTGGTGATCGCTCCGACACAAGACCAGAGCTCTGAGTTGATGCTCAAATTCGATGAGTTCCGGGGAGCGGTAGAGCTACCTTCTGACTACCTGAGCACGGACACCAAGCTAGCTGTCCGGTTCGCCAATGGCAATAGGTTCATAGCCCGGCCGGGCAGTGAGAAGAGCGCAAGAAGCTTCTCAGCGGTGACATTGCTTCTGGAAGATGAGGCCGCCAGGGTTGCGGATGCTCTTTATAATTCCGTTCGGCCCATGCTGGCAGTGAGCAACGGGCGGCATGTCCTCATGTCCACCCCCTTCGGCAAACAGAACCACTTCTTCAAGATTTGGGATGAGCAGCGGGATCTATGGGAATGGTACGAGATCCCGGCGGAAAAGTGCCCACGCATAACGAAAGAGTTCCTAGAAGAGGAGCAGAGGACGAACCCCTGGTTTGAGCAGGAATACCATTGCGTCTTCATGGATACTGAGGGATCAATATTCAGTTCAGATTTGTTCAAATCGCTGGCTAATCCGGCGATAAGTGCACTAAAAATGTGAGGTAAACATGGCAACAAAATGCTATATGCTGGGATGTGATTTGGGGAAAAGTCTCGATTATACGAGCTTTGCAGTTATCGAAATGGTCTATGATCCCATTATCGATGACAGCTTGTACCACCTGATCGGGCTGGACAGAATCAAGGGAGTTGACTACCCGGTGATCGTGGACCTGATTGAAAAAACGATCAAACGGTTGGAGAAAGAGATGCATCTCTGCGATGCCTATCCATTTGGCGGGCCGATACTTTGTATGGATGCCTCCGGTTTGGGCGCACCTATTAAGGATTTTCTAAAAGAGCGGCACATAATAGACCAGATGGGGCGACTGCTCTATCCGGTGGTGTTCACCGGGGGGGAGAGCGCCAGGTTCGATGTCACCACGGGAAATTACAATATCAGTAAGTCACTGATTGTATCAAATTTCCTGAGCCTGATGCAACACCGGCGGTTTGATTATGCTCCAGATCTTCAGGCCCTCCCTCTCCTGATGAAGGAGATTGAAAGCTTCAAGTATCATCTAACGGCGTCCGGGCATACTGGGTTTGATGCTGAGCAGGGAGCCCACGACGATCTGATTTGTGCGGTTTGCATCCCGTTGATTGTTGCGGAATGGAAGTTTGCAAAAAGATTGAGGAAGTGACAAAAATGCCAGAAAACTTGAGAGAGACTATCGAGAAGGATATGGCCATCATGGCCGATCCAAACGCATCGCCAGAAGAGAAGCGCAAAGCCCATTGGGATCTGAAAATATCCCGGCGGCTCCTTTCTAAGGGTGTAGAAGTCCTCGAGGATGGACCAGGGGCTTGAACCCCCTGCTACATCATAAAGCCGGCAAGGGACTCCTCCCTCCGGCGTGAATGTAGATATCTACAAAGGTGAATATAAATGACAGAAGAAGTCAAACCAAGATACACACGAGAGCAAATTGCTCAAATGGCAACGGAAACCGTTACCGTGCCGAGGTACACCCACGAGGAACTTGTCAGAATGATGAACGAGGCAGAGGGAGCACCGGCTCAGATAGTCACTCCAGAGGAGAACCCGAAGGTTTGGACACAAGCCGAAATCAGGGAGATGCGACTTTCCGGCAAGCTGTCCGATGCGGCCATGGCCGAAATCAAGGCAGCAACTGCTGAGGGGAGAGTGGTCTAGAATGCCAGGACTATACGACGAAATGGGGATTGCGGACCAGGTCAATGCCGCCAATGCAACGCTGAAAGGCCTTCGCCAGCAGACGATGGGCTTTACCCATGTGGGCGGCTCGGGAACAGTGACGGTAGACACCGGCAATTCCGAGTACATCGCCCTCCAGAGCAAGATAGCCGTGCTCGAAGGCAAGCTGGTCACCGTGGCGGCACTGAAGGACCAGGTGAGCGCCCTTATCGGTGGGCATAGCGTGCCTTCTCTGAGGGCTCTGAGGGAGCTGGCTGCGCACCATCAGAACACAATCGATAGTGCGCCGGTCCGAGCCTTCGACATGTTCAAGATGAAACGTGAGCTGGCAATCGAGCAGGGAAATGCCGCCGTGAGGCTAGCTATGCCGTCCGAAGTCGCCGCCCTATTGGATGGCTACCAGGCTGAAGAGGACGCACTCAAAGCCGCTCAGACCGCCTCTCAGGCCGCTATTGTGGCGATTAGCGCGGACCTAACCACAATAGACGGGATGACCGATGAGGCCCGAGCAGCTTTGAGGGATTGATGGCCGAAAAGGAGATCTCCAGTTGGCAAGCTTCCTGGAGGCCTCACCTATGCAGAGGGCAGATTGCCCTCACTTTTTCGGATGCGTCCACCGCAGACTTGAGCGATCTTATCCAGGCTGACTTTGCGCCAATGGTTGACCTTCTTAAGGCCACGGGGCAGCATTTCTGTGATGTGGCCACAGAGAGGATACGCTTGGTTCCGACGGCTTGAATCCTTTCTTTTTTATAATGACTTGTTATTTTAATTTTAAAGGGCATCAATTTTGTCTCAGCCTACAAATCCCTATCCGGCCCGGAGATCTTGCCAGAAACGCGACGTGGCTAAGGCGCTGTGGGCTGGAAGGCAAAGGAGCGATGGCCTGGGGCAGGAGAATTTACTTGATGGGTATTTGATGGGTATTTGATGGAAGGGAGAGGAGAGCACCATCTCCAAGAACATGCTCTTTGACAGGGTGAGACCAGGCCCTTTGATCGTTGTCGTCAACAATCAACAATCAAATTCATATCTCCTCTAATCAACATTTTATAATAAATTCATTCATATTTATCTCTATCTCAACGTAATCAATATCAATCAAACCAGTAAAAATCATATCGGTTTGTGCAATTTCCAGAGAGATATAGAGATCTTACTTTGATCGTTGATCGTTGTCGTCAACGATTGAATGAGATTTGAGGATAAGGACGGTTTGCCTCTTGTTGAGGCTATACGGCCTGGTTTCGATGTATTCAGGCATGGCATCAACCAAACGAGAGAACGCTCCCTTGTCCATCCTCATTATTTGGCGGGCCTCTTTGGTTAGCATCTTGCCATCATGCGACGCGAGGAGAGCCCTGAGAATCTTGGCTCTGTTCTCCTGAGTTGGGCTGATCTTGTTGGGTTCCTTTCTGGTCTTCTCCTTCAGCTCGCGGATAAGCCGGAGCTGGATCTCTTGATTCTCAATGAGATGG
>NZ_DAKC01000016.1:0-3984 GCF_002496465.1 Methanosaeta sp. UBA356
TTATTTTGCGTCAACAACTTAGTCCACTCTGATCGTCAGGCCTATATTGTCCACTTTGGTTTCTACGGCAATCTTGAGGCCCACGGGCTCGATAATCTTCGCCACCTCATCCCGGCTGCGTTCGGTGACAATGGCGATGGAAGGGCCGACCGAGCTCATCCCCACGAACTCCAGGTCGGCATCTCGCAGAATGCTCATGTAGCGATAGATCTCAAAGCCATGATGCTCCACCTCGGCCCTCTTCGAGCCCCGAAACTCTATCTCCCAGATGGTGTCTCCGATCTTTCTCAGGTCGCTTTTCTCTAGGGCGGGGATGAGGTCCATGAGCATCAGATAGGCTTTTAGCTCCCTGTCCTGATAATCGAGGTTCCTGGCCCGGTTCATGAGCAGATCGAACTCCGAGCGGCCGGCAGAGGAGACGATGGTGGGGGGGATGGTGATGAAGACGTTCTTACCTTCGGCAAACCGGTGCTGGTAGACCAGGGCCAGCTCGTCGCCGGTAATTACCATGCCTCCGTAAGTTGCTGCCGCTGGACCCACGCCGGTCTCAAAGCCGTTTGTAACCCTGCCGTCCTCGGTCTCCTCCACATAGTTGTTGCCTATGAGCATGCGGATCTGTTCTCTATTCAGGGGGGAGCCTAAAGCGCTGTTCATGGCATGGCCTAAAGCTAAAAGGACCGATCCGGTGGAGCCGAGTCCTACATGCTTTTTCTGGTGGTCGCGGACCACAATTCTGAATCCACCCTCATAGCGGACCGTCTTTCTGAATACCTCTGCAAAATGGCGGATTATAGGTTCCCGAGAATAGTCGATCTCCAACCCGGATGGGATGCATTCCACCTGGGCAGAGCAGTAGATCTGCAGGGCAAAGCCCATTCCTCCTCCCCCCGGCCGGTCGGGGGCAAAGCGGTTCATGTCCAGTACAGTCAGATGAATGCGACCAGGAGCGGTTACCGTTATCTTCCCTGAAACCGGAGTGAGCTGGTAGTCTTTTTCCAATCCCAGGGTTTTTATGCACTGGCCCGGGACAAAGGGCTGGAACTCGTATTCAACCAGGTCCAGATCCCCGCCTCTTATCAATATCTTTGCCAAGATCGCACCTCTATCACAAAGGCTTCTGTGCAGATTCAACAAATAGCTTCCAGCCAAGAGCGGCCTTATGCCTGCCGGCCAAAGTAGATATTCTTGCCCGAGGCCTTCAGGGGAATGCCATATGCCACAACCCTTTCTTGTGACTCTATTGACCGGTTCTGTGCCGCTATCATATCCTGGCAGCGGGAAAAACCGTATCTTCTGCAGTTAAGGCCGGCATTATCCCCTGACCTGGCCGCCATTAGAACGCAGGCATCGCTCTGCTCCAGATTTTTGGCGTCTCGCAGGTAGAATTTAGTGCTACGGGCAAGGCCCAGGCGGGAAAGCTCCCTGGAAAGCTCCTGCAGCTCTTCGCCAACTACCACTTTGATCAAAATTGAGTCCTGGCCTTTGCCTTTGGGGGCGGTGGGTGCAGAGAGGCCCATTAATTGCTTCCTGCTATCTGTCCTCTTCGATCACGTCATACTCATCCACATCGATGACCCGACCCCTCTGGCTGCTCCTTCCGCTGCCTTGATCACCAGGGCTGCTCTGTTTTTTCCCGAGCATATCCAGAAGAAGCGCGCCCAGGCCGGAGAATGCAAGCAATTCAACGATCCAGCGGACTTTTTTATATCTCCATAGCAACAGGCCGATCATTGCCTCGAATAATGTGGGCAGAGGGCTGGACCTTGCCCCAGGATTTGCTTTCGATGCGCCGGATACAAAGGACTCCGCCTTGGCCCTGGTTGAGGGCTTCGTGAACCATCTCATGGATCTGGCCAGACCACTTGCCAGTGTCCCTCTGATCACCTTATTTGCCAGAGCTGCACTCATTGCCAATTTTATTAATCTAGTCAGCGTTCCCATTGGTCTATACTCTCTTACTGCAATGATATATCATTATCTCCAAACTTCTCCGGCCAGAGGGTTCTCTCCTGGCTGCGCTGCTTGATCATATCCTCAGCCTCGGCAATTGTTATGTCGAAGACTTCAGCCAGTATCTCCTTAGCGGCTATGAGCTCCAGCTCTATCATATATTTGCCTCCCGTTCGCGAGCCATGGCTGGCAAGGATGGAATCCTTTCTGGGCTTTTCCGTGCTATTAATGGCCAGCGGCATTAGCAACTCAATGGTCACTAAAATTTAAGTAATTTGCTACTGGACTGGCTTGTCGTGCAGTTCAGGATTGACCTGAGAGGAATGGACTTGATGGGAATGGACTTGACGGGATTTGAACCCGTGGCCTCCGCCTTGCGAAGGCGGCGATCTACCACTGATCTACAAGCCCAATGATCCTGGATCTGCCTGGATCTAAATCGTCTCCCAAAACGATAGAGGTGGTTTTAGATCAGACCGACCTCTTCCACTTCCACGGACTCCACGCCGGGAAGTTTTCTCACCGCTTCCTCGATCTCATCCGGGCTGCGGCCGCCCTTGTCATCCATGATGGTCACAACGATCAGAGCCTTGAGGCCAAATGCAATTGGTTTTTGCTCGATGGCATGCATTCTGGCGAAGCTGGGCACGGCTTTCCTTATGTCCTCAGCCAGCTTTTCCAGGTCTACATCTGTGCTCTCAGGCATAACCTTCATTCTTACTGCTGCGTCTCCCATTACTTTCACCTCATGGTCCTGTGAAGCCACAGGCCTTGCAGGTATAGACATTGCTCTGTTTTTTACATTTATTGCATCTGGCAATCACGGTTCCGCAGCTTGGGCAGGGAAACCTTGCTCCGCCCACGCCGGTCAGCGTAATGCCACATGATATGCATCTCTCTGGCATTTCTTCCTTCATATTATCTCCTCCCTGGTAGACCTATTTCTCTGTATAAACCTTCCCATTGATCAATAGGATGGGGAAAGCTTCTGTCCATTGATAAACGTGCCGCCCTTTCTGCATCTCAACGCTATTGCAAATGAGATCGGATCGGTGCCGTTAAGCACCCACATTCTCAATCCCGAAAGATCCCCCAATAGAAGCTTAATAGTGCCCTGATCGATGCAGCTTTCTCTTCCCAGGAGCTGGCGGGCAAAAAGCTCCTCTGCCACCGTTCCATCGATCAACACACCATCCACGTCTGTGGCTTTGATCAGGGGCAGGCCCAGCCTGGCTGCAACCAGCAAAGCTATGGAGTCGGAGGTGTAGTCCCAGGAATGCTCCGGGCAAAAGTCATCCTCGGTCAGGGCTCGATAGGGGAGAAGGACATTCACCTCCCTTTTTTCTGGAATGCGAACCTCGGAGCTGAGACTGGCTCCATTTCCATCTGCAAGGAAAAAGGCATACTGTTCCATGGCCAGTACTGCCATCCAATGGGCGGCCTCATCGCCCAAGCCCCTTTTGGCGTTAATCTCACGGATCAGATCGGCAAACGGCCCTCCCCCAGGCACCACCAGGAAGCTGTAGTCCTCCTCGTTCGCGAGGGAGATCAGGACGCGCATAAGATCCCGGGAGGTTTCGATGAGGCTCCCTCCAAGCTTCAATACGTAAGATGGCATGAGGATGAGTAAGGTCACTATCTGTATTTCAGCCTCTTCCTGAAGGATAAAAAGATGGACGAAGGCCGACTGGATGTAGGGTAGGAGGGATCCATATTATCGACCTTTGCCGTATATCTCCCCGGCTCTCGACGTAGATAAGGCTTTTGGTTGTGTTATGGATGTAACTGATAGATAATAATAGCATATTGAGTGCGGCCTGAGGAATGAGATGAAAAGAGAGATTAAAACCCCCCTGCTGGCTGCAGATGCAGTCATACTCTTCCAGGATGGGATTGTGCTGATAAGGAGGAACAACCCGCCCTATCAAGGCTGCTATGCCCTGCCTGGCGGCTTTGTGGAGATAGGGGAAACGGGCGAAGAGGCAGCGATAAGGGAGGCTCGGGAGGAGACGGGGCTTGATATCAATCTGCTGG
>NZ_DAKC01000109.1:0-708 GCF_002496465.1 Methanosaeta sp. UBA356
ACATGTTATCCTCACATCGGTTGAATATCCGCTGCCTCCGCCGTTTCCAGAAGGACGAGTTACCAGAGGAGCAAGATAAATGTAAAGCCTCCGATTGGTGGGCAGATTATAAAAAGTCCAGGCTGCAGATTGACCGGGTTGCGTCAGCCAGGTCCAGCCAGATACATTGTTGCCGAGGCTTGCAAGAAAATCAGCCTCGTTTGTCACAGAGGCTACATTTACTGGGCCGTATTGAGCAACCTTGGCGGGAATGGTTCCTGTGAGTGTCGTCCAGTTGTAGTCATGCGGGCATAACCAGCTGGATGAGGAAGCATTTTCGGGCATCTTCATCCATCCAGAGAGAAGGGTGCGGTTTGCCGCATCGTCCACAAAGGCGCATTCCCTGGTCAAATCATTTTTAACCAGGTTTTGGCAGTCTCCTGATGCCCCTGAATGCCACTTCGTGCAGCAACGCTCATTCTCAAAGCCCTGGCAATTGCTCCTTACAGTAACCAGTGTGTAGTCTTCCGGGCAAGGGCCATATGGACCCAATATCTCCCAGCCATCGGGCGGCGTGCAGTCCATGCACTCATCCCCTGGCAGGAAACTCGCACATTGCATCGTATCATTGTTGACTATCAACTGAAGTGGCAATGGAGCAGCAACGACAATTCCAGATATTATGAAGAATGCCAGGATGGCCGCAATATTAACGATATTCATACATGA
>NZ_DAKC01000109.1:922-40245 GCF_002496465.1 Methanosaeta sp. UBA356
CCATACTGAGCGATTATCGGAACGCGTCCGTTATCTCCCTTCCAAACCTTTTTATATATCCACTCTCTTGTGAGGAGGGAAAACCTGATGACTGGACGCTGCGAGAGAGCCATCCTTATCCCGTCCTCTCTCACCATGGAGAGCAGGGATACGCGTGTCAACACGCTCAAAGTTGGCCAGATCGCAAGGGCAGCAGCAGTCTTCCGTGTAAGCCGCATAGTGATCTACCGGGACCAGGAATACAACGATTCCCGGTTCATATCCATGATCCTGCGCTACATGGAAACCCCCCAATATCTGAGAAAGCTGCTCATCCCCCGCAGGGAAGAGCTGCGCCACGTGGGAATGCTGCCCCCGCTGCGCACAAGTCATCATCCCATCAACTCAAAATCAGAATCGCTCAAGATTGGCGAGTTTCGCGTCGGAGCAGTCGTTGAAAGCGTCGGATCTGATGGCGGCGTATGGGTGGAAATCGGAATCAATCGCCCAATTCCCCTTCGCACCGGAGAAAAGTATCCGGTAGGGCAACGCCTAAACGTCAGAATCTTTTCGCAGGAACCGCTCGCCGCTGAGCCTGTTGACCAAAAGGATATACCCCATTACTGGGGGTACGAGACCGAGGTAGTGGATAGCCTGGAGAGCTATCTGGAATCAATGAGAGATACCCGGATCGTTCTTGCCTCCAGAAGCGGTCGGGCTATAACGCCCCAGATACTCCAGGAGTTGGTCCAATCGGGCTGCAAATGCGACCTTGCGGTGGCCTTTGGCTCACCCGCACGAGGGCTAGATGCGTTCTTGAGTAAAGAATCAATGAAGAGGTATGAAATGATCAACACCATTCCCCATCAGGGAACAGAGACGGTTCGAGTGGAGGAAGCGGTTTTCGCCACCCTCGCCCTTCTCAACCTGATGAGTTTGGAGGACTAAATGGCAACAATACACCGACCTAGACGAGGTTCGCTGGCCTACAGCCCCAGAAAGAGGGCCAAGAGCGAGGTCCCCAGAATCAGAAGCTGGCTCGAGGAGGACAAGGCCAGGATAGCAGGCTTCGCCGGCTACAAAGCAGGCATGACCCATGTTATGATGATAGATGACCGACCGCGCAGCCTCACCGAGGGCATGGAGATCAGCACCCCCGTGACCGTTCTTGAGGTCCCCCCCATGAACGTGGTGGCTGTGCGCGCTTACGAGAGCTACAATGGCGGACTACGCCCGGCAGGCGAGCTTTGGGCAGAGAACCTGAGCCCGGAGCTCTCCCGAGCGATGACCGTTCCCAAGAAGACCCGAGGAACCGCTCCCGGAGATCTGGTCGCCCTGGGCGATGATATCGCCGATGTCCGCGTCCTGGTGCACACCAATCCCACACTAGTATCCGGAATTCCCAAGAAGGTTCCTGAGATCATGGAGATGCCGATCAACGGTGGCTCGATGAATGACAGACTCTCCTTTGCCCAGACGCTGCTGGGCCAGCAGGTCCCGATTTCCAGCGTATTTGAGCTGGGCGACCTGATGGACACCTCTGCCGTTACCAAGGGCAAAGGCACCCAGGGACCGGTCAGGCGCTGGGGAATCGCCATGGCCAAGAGAAAGCATGCTCGCACAGGCAAAGTCCGCCATGTGGGCAACCTTGGCCCCTGGCATCCAGCCCATATCAGCTGGCGCGTTCCCCAGCTGGGCCAGATGGGCTACCACCAGAGGACAGAATATAATAAGAGGCTCATGTTCATCGGAACCGACGGATCGAAGATCACTCCGGACGGGGGATTCCCCGGCTATGGCGTGATCAAGAACCAGTATATCCTGATCAAAGGAAGCGTCCCCGGCCCCATCAAGAGGCTCGTGCGGATGAGGCATGCCATGAGGCCAGGAAAGAACTTCGTGAAAGCTCCCGAGCTGCTCCATGTGAGCCAGGAATCCAAGCAGGGGGTCTAAGCAATGAAAACCAATGTTATAGATCTATCGGGAAACGCAGCTGGCGAGATAGAGCTGCCAGCAGTCTTTGAGGAGGAGTACCGACCGGATATCATCAAGAGAGCGGTTCTGGCTGCCCAAGCAAACAGGCTTCAGGCTTATGGGCCGCACTTTTATGCCGGCATGAACACCTCCGCCGTCTCCTGGGGCACGGGACACGGCACCTCCAGGGTTCTCAGGCTTAAGAACGGCAGGAGAGCAGCAGGCGTCCCCATGGCAGTGGGCGGCCGCAGATCGCATGCGCCACAGCCAAACGCCGTCTACAGCGAGAAGGTCAATAAGAAGGAGAGAAGAAAAGCCATCCGCTCAGCGATTGCAGCTACCGCCTCATCCGGCCTGGTCGAGGCCCGGGGTCATAAGTTCTCCCGAGAGCTGCCGGTCGTGGCCAAGAACGATCTCGAGGCCCTTAGCAAGACCTCGGATATCATCAAGTTCCTCATGGCAGCGGGCCTCTGGGATGACGTCCTGAGGGCAAAAGCAGGAAGGCACATCCGTGCCGGCAAGGGAAAGCTGCGGGGAAGGAAATACAAAGGCAGAAAGAGCTTGCTCATCGTCGCTGGCAACGACGCAGGCCTGGGAAAGGCAGCCCGGAACCTTCCAGGGGTTGACTTCGTCACCGTGGACATGCTGAACGCAGAGCTGCTCGCCCCTGGAACCCGGGCCGGCAGACTTACCGTATGGACTGAATCATCCCTTGAGAAGCTGGCAGGAAAAGGCTCCCCGGAGGCAAATCAATGATTATCAAGAGCCCCTATGTTACAGAAAAGGTCACCAGCATGATCGACTCCAACGACACCCTGGAGTTCCTGGTGAACACAAATGCCACCAAGCCTCAAATCAAAAAGGCCCTGGAGGATCTTTATGATGTCGATGTCCTGGCAGTCAGGACCATGATCACCTCTCAGGGACAGAAGAAGGCAGTGGTGAAGCTGGCCGGAGAGGGCAGCGCGAACGAGTTGGCCACAAGGCTAGGACTGCTGTAGGTGTAATACAATGGGACATCGAATCATATCTCAAAATAGAGGCGCAGGAGGTCCTAGGTATAGGGCACCCTCTCACCGGTACAGAGCAGACATCAAGCACCTGAAAAGAGATCAGAACGAGACCGTCAAGGGCATCGTCCAGGATATTATGCGAGACCCAGCTCGAACTGCTCCCGTGGGCCTGGTGACCCTGACGAGCGGCGAGATGAGGTACATCCTGGTCCCTGAGGGGGTCTGCATCGGCCAGGAGATAGCCTGCGGCATATCTGCGCCAATCGAGCCGGGAAATACTCTCCCTCTCTCGGAGATACCAGAGGGCATACCTATCTGCAACGTCGAGTCGCAGCCCGGGCATGGCGGCCAGTTCGCTCGCTCCTCCGGAGTCTGTGCCATCCTCGTGGCTCATGATGTAGGCCAAACCGTGGTCCAGCTTCCCAGCGGGGAGATGAAATGGCTCAACCCGAAATGCATGGCGACCATCGGAGTGGTAGCGGGAGGCGGCCGTCTGGACAAGCCCCTGGTTAAGGCAGGAAAGAGCTTCTTCAAGTACCGCTCCAAGCCCAAGAACTGGCCCGTGGTCAGAGGGGTGGCAATGAACGCCGTAGACCATCCCTTCGGCGGTGGCGGCCGTCAGCATCCAGGCAGGCCCAAGACGGTCAGCAGGAATACATCCCCCGGCCGAAAGGTCGGCTCGATCGCCGCACGGAGAACCGGTAAGCGCTAGGTGATAGTTTTGGCAAAGAAAGCAGGATCCAAGCTTCCCAAGAGAAAGGAAGAGTTCTTGTATCGGGGCCGGAAGATGGCCGACCTCGCCAAGTTAAGCATAGAGGAGCTTGCCGGGCTGTTCCCAGCGCGGCAGCGCAGATCGATCAAGAGAGGTCTTGCCAAGGAGAACAAGAAGCTCCTGGCAAACCTGAAGAACAAAGACTCAGTTCGAACCCACATCCGGAACATGCTAATTCTGCCGGATATGGTGGGCAAGAGCATCGAGATCTATAACGGCAAGAGCTTTGAGAAGGTAGAGGTCATGCCCGAGATGATCGGGCACTTCTTCGGCGAGTTCGCTATGACGCGCGGCCGCGTCCAGCACGGAGCCGCAGGCGTAGGCGCTACCAGATCAAGCAAGTATGTGCCGCTGAAGTGAGGTGTGAGATTGGGCAGATTGAACTATTCGCTTACGCCTGCAGAACGCTCTTCAAGGGCCATGGGGATGGAGCTTCACATCTCACCAAAGCATGCCCGCGAGATCTGCAGGACGCTAAGAGGCATGCGGGCTAACCGTGCCCGAGACTATCTGGAAGATGTTATCGCTTTGAAGAGGCCAGTCCCCTTCAAGCGATACAACAGGAATGTAGCCCACAGGCACGGCCTGATGGGCTGGGATGCAGGCAGATATCCCGAGAAGGCGGCACGAGAGGTCCTGAAGGTCCTGGATAATGCCATCGCCAACGGCGAGTACAAAGGCATGGAGTCCGAGAAACTCAGGATCTACCATGCCGGCACTCTCACGGGCAGAACCATCCAGGGATGGATGCCCCGGGCCATGGGAAGAGCAACCCCTAAGAACACCCAGACCGTGACCATAGAGATGGTCCTGACCGAGGTGAAGAGCTGATGTCCGTCGAGAAGAAGTTCGTGGCCGAGGGCATAACCAAAGCTCTGGTCAATGAGTATCTGGCTGATGAGCTGGAGAGAGCAGGATACGGCGGCATGCAGATGAACCGCACCCCCATGGGCACCCAGATCACCGTCTATGCGGAAAAGCCGGGAATGGTCATAGGCAAAGGCGGCAAACTCATCCGCAAGATAACCCGTGACCTGGATCGCAAGTTCCACCTGGACAATCCCCAGATAGATGTGCAGGATGTGGGTCGGGGCGACCTCAACGGCCGAGTGGTGGCCAACCGTCTGGCATCATCCCTGGAACGGGGCTGGTACTTCCGGAAGGCCGGCCAGTCCATGATGCGAAGGGTGATGGACGCAGGGGCTTTGGGCTGCGAGATAGTGATCAGCGGCAAGCTGACCGGTCCACGATCCCGAACAGAGAAGTTCATCGCCGGCTACATCAAGCATTCCGGCAAGCCAGCCATAGACCTTGTGGATCGGGGCTACTCCGTAGCGGTAAAGAAGCTGGGAGTCATCGGCTGTCAGGTCAGGATCATCCCACCGGATGTCCGGCTGCCAGACGACTTCCAGATTGAAGCTCCACAGGCGCCACCGGCACCAGAACCAGCACCATCAGCTGCACCCGCTCCTGCTCCTGAGCCCGCGCCAACACCAGCGCCTGCTGAGGAGAAGAAGAGCGAATTGGATCAGCTCCTGGAATCAGAGCCCGAGGCAGCCGAAGTCAAGCCAGAGCCCCTGGAAGAGCCATCCATGTCTGCAGAGAACGCGACAGAGATTGCTCCCCTTCCTGAAGAGAAGGCAGAGAGCGAGCCCGTCCTCAAGGATGAGTGATCCAAATGGCCATCTTCAAGATTGATGAGATAAGAAACATGAACGCGGAAGAGATATCCGAGGAGCTGCATAAGCTCGAGAGTGAGCTCATCCGCGAGAGAGGCGTCGTCACTGCCGGTGGCGCCCCGGAGAAGCCGGGGAGGATTAAAGACATCCGCAGGACGATTGCCCGGATCAAGACGGTCCAGACGGAGCGAAGGAAGTGAAGCTCAACCCCACGAACCTGGCGAGGCACGAGCTCATTGGCCTGGATGTTCAGGTCGAGTCCAACAGCGAGCCGGGTATCGTCGGGCTCAGGGGAAGGATTGTGGACGAGACCAGGAACACATTCCTTTTGGAGACAGAGCGCAAGGTCTTGCGCATTCCAAAAAAGAATGCCAGCCTGACCTTCACCCTGCCAGATGGGCAGAGGGCGAGGGTCGCGGGCTCGGTTTTGATCTCGCAGCCTGAGAACAGAATAAGCAAAAGAATGCAGAGGACGAGGTGGAAGTTATGAGGGATATCGGACTGGACGTAGCCCCCCCGGAAAAGGAGTGCAACGATCCCAAGTGTCCCTTCCATGGTACCCTTCCTGTACGCGGCCAGGTCTTCAGTTGCACTGTGGTCAGCGACAAGATGGATAACACCGTGGTAGTTATGCGCAAGTTTGAAAAGAAAGCAACGAAGTACGAACGATTTGAGAAGAGGCAGTCCAAGATCCATGCGCACAATCCTCCATGCCTTGAAGCCAAGGCAGGAGATCGTGTCAAAATAGCGGAGTGTCGGCCCCTCTCCAAGACCAAATCCTATGTGGTAGTGGAGGTCTTGAAATGAGAGGACAGAAGGCCAAGATCCCAAGGGCGATCAACACTGGCGCATACCTGGATTGTGTAGACAATACAGGTGCGCGGACGCTACACGTTATCTCGGTAAAGAACTATCGAGGCGTGAAAAATAGACAGCCCTGCGCAGGAATCGGGGATATAGTGATCGTGTCCGTTAAGAAGGGAACTCCTGAGATGAGAAAGCAGATCTTTAAAGCTGTCATCATCCGCCAGAGGAAGGAGTTTCGCAGGCCCGACGGCCTCAGAGTGAAGTTCGAGGATAACGCCGCCGTCATAGTGGACGATGAGGGCGTACCCAAGGGCTCCGAGGTCAAGGGACCCGTGGCCCGTGAGGTAGCGGAGAGGTTCGGCAAGATCGCCTCCGCGGCATCCATAATTGTGTGATGATTCTATGATTACGAAACAGCCCAGAAAGCAGCGGAAAGAGAGGTACACTGCACCGTTGCATCGGCGTCAAAAGTACATGCACGCCCCCTTAAGCCGGGCCCTGCGTGAAGAGCTGAAGAAACGCAATGCTCAGCTCCGCAAGGGCGATACGGTCAAGGTGGTGCGTGGAGATCACGCCGGCACAGAAGGTGCAGTCGAGGACGTAGACATCAAGAGATGCACCATAAAGGTAGCGGGAGTGAGCAACTACCGCGCCGATGGAACTGAGGTGCCCAGAACCATTCACCCCTCGAATGTGGTAATCGTCAAGCTCGAGCTTGAGGATGCAGAGAGGGAGAAGATCTTTGAGAGGCGATCTGAATGAGCCGACATCAGAAGAGGCTGACTATCCCGGTTAGCTGGCCGGTGGCCAGAAAGACCAGCGTATGGGTCCCCAAGAGCAGCCCAGGCCCTCATTCCTCTCAGGAGAGCATGCCTCTCTTGATGGTGATCAGGGATATGCTCAAGCTGGTGGATAACGCCCGCGAGGCCAAGAGGGTCCTTTATGAGGGCAAGGTTCTGGTGGACGGCAAATCCCAGAAGGATCATAAGCTCCCCATAGGCATATTCGATGTGATCGGTTTGCCGCTGCTCGATCAGCAATACAGAATGCTGAAGGACGAGAAGGGGATGTTCTATCTGAGCCTCCTTGAGCCGGGAAGTGCGAGAAAGCTGGCCCGGATCGAGAATAAAACCGTCCTCAGAGGCAATAAGCAGCAGCTCAACCTATCCGACGGCTCGAATAAGCTGGCGGAAGGTGACTACAAAGTGGGCGACTCTCTGGTTCTCTCTATACCCGAAAAAGATATCGATGAAAGGATCGAGTTCAAGGTCGGCAATCTGGCCATGGTCGTGGGCGGAAAGCACAGCGGCCAGACTGGGAAGATCAAGGATATCATAAAGGTGAAGAGCTCTCAGCCCAACCGGGTCATAATATCCGGAGACAAGGAGTTCGAGACCATAGAGGAGTACGTCTATATGATCGGAACGGACAGTCCCGTCATCAAACTGGGGGCTGCCAGATGAATGTAATGCTCGAGCCCCGCATCGACAAGGTCGTCGTGCATGTGGGGGTAGGAGAGAGCGGTCAGAGGCTGGTGAACGCTGAGACTATCATGAAGACGATCACCAAACAGCAGCCGGTCCGCTCCATGGCCAAGAAGACTCTGCCCACATTCAACATAAAAAAGAAGGAGCCAATTGGCGCCAAGCTTACCTTGCGAGGGAAAGCAGCGGAGGACTTTCTGGTCCTCGCCCTCAAAGCCGCGGGCAACAGCCTGAGGATGAGCCAGTTCGATCAGCAGGGCAACTTCTCTTTTGGTATCGAGGAGCACACCGACTTTCCCGGGATGAGATATGACCCGGAGATAGGCATCTTCGGCATGGATGTCTCCGTAGCTCTGAAGAGGGCCGGCTACAGAATCGCCCGGAGAAGGGTGTCTAAAAAGAAGCTGCCAAGCAGGCAGAGGCTGGGTCAGGACGATACCGTGGAGTTCATCAAAAAGAAGTTCGGCGTTGAGGTCTTGGAGGCAGCATGAAGAAAGGCAAGAAGGTCTATGGAAGAGGAGCAAACGTTTGCAAGCGTTGCAGCCGCAAGAACGGCCTGGTTAGAAAGTACGGTATCTACCTGTGCCGGCAGTGCTTCCGAGAGATAGCCCCTGAAATGGGATTTGAAAAGTATTCGTAGGTGGTTGCGTTGTTATTGGATCCACTGGCCGATGCGATGTCCGTTATAAAGAATGCGGAGAGCGTAGGCAAGCCTGAATGTATCATCCATCCCGCCTCTAAAGTCATAGGCAGGGCCCTGAAGGTCATGGCGGATAGGGGATACATCGGCGAGTTTGAGTTTATCGATGATGGAAAGTCAGGAATGTTCCGGGTGAAGCTCCTGGGAAGGATCAACCGCTGCGGTGTCATCAAGCCGCGGTTCTCCACCAAGGCTACGGAGATGGAGAAGTGGGAGAAGAGATTCCTCCCTGCCAAGAACTTTGGGGTGCTAATACTGAGCACCAACAAAGGGGTCATGGCCCACTCTGATGCCAGGGCCCAGTCCCTGGGAGGACAGCTCCTGGCGTATGTATATTAGGTGGTCTGATGGTCAAAGAGATTGCGCGACAGGTAGAGATCCCGGAAGGAGTTACAGTCTCCGTGGACAGGAATGTCGTCACGGTTAAGGGGCCAAAAGGCGAGTTATCCCGGACGCTCTCCTATCCCGACCTGGAGATCCGCAAAGAGGATCTTCAGGTGATCGTAAATTCCAGGGTCGACCGCAAGCGCCACAGAGCAATGGTGGGAACGCTGGCCTCTCACATAAACAATATGGTTACCGGCGTTACTAAAGGATATGAGTACAGGATGAAGGTCGTGTACTCTCACTTCCCCATCCAGCTCAAGGCAGCTTCCGATGAGTTGATCATAAACAACTTCCTCGGCGAGAGGAAGTCTCGATCTGCTCGAGTTCTGCCGGGAACCAAGGTCGAGATAGGCAAAGACGAAGTCGTGATTACAGGCATGGACAAGGAGAATGTTGGCCAGACCATGGCCAATATCGAACAGGCGACCAGGGTGCATGGCTTCGATGTCAGGATATTCCAGGATGGGATATACCTGATAGACAAGAGGTGAATTCGGATGGCAGAAAGATTGCTAAGAGTCAGAACCAGGCAGAAATCCAAGAAGCCCGAGTTCAACTTTCATGATTCACATAAAAAGAAGAAGCTTGGCACAAGTTGGCGAAAGCCCCGTGGCCTGCACAATAAGCTCAGGCAGCATATAGCTGCCAAAGGCCGGGTTGTCCAACCTGGCTTTGGAAGCCCAAAGGCCGTTCGAGGATATCATCCCAGCGGAATGGCTGAGATTAGGGTGAACAATGTGGCAGAGCTGGCAGCCGCTCAAGGTTGCGCAGTGCGTATTGCCTCTGCCGTGGGGATGAAAAAACGGCTGGATATTCAGGCTAAGGCTGCGGAGATGGGGCTCAAGATCCTCAATCCCAAAGGAGGGGCCTGAACATGCCGGGATTTACCACCCAGCGAAGGCTGGCGGCATCTGAGCTGAATATCGGCGAGAGTCGGGTCTGGATCAATCCCGATCCTGAGTTGGCAGGCGCCCTGGGCGATGCTATCACCCGGGAGGATATTCGCTCTCAGATCAGCGATGGCAACATCAAAGCCAAGCCCAAGAAGGGCAACAGCCGGGGAAGGATCAGGGCCAAGAATGCCAAGAGAGCCTACGGCCATTGCAAGGGACCTGGACACAGAAGGGGTGCCAAAGGCGCTCGCAGCCCACGCAAAGAGCTGTGGATGACCAAGATCCGGGCTCTGCGAAAGAGGCTCAGGGAGCTGCGGGATACTGGTCAGATCGACCGGCATGCTTACCGACTGCTCTACCGCAAATCCAAGGGTGGAGAGTACAGGAGCACAGCGCATATGAATTCCTTTATAAAGGCCAAGGGCCTTGCTCGGGGTGAGTGACTTGGCAACTGGACCGAGATATAAGGTTCCTCTCCGCAGAAGGAAAGAGGGCAAGACCAACTATCATGTCAGATACAAGCTACTGCTATCCAAGAGACCGAGAGTTGTAGTCAGGAAGAGCAATGCCAGCACCACTCTGCAGCTGGTGGTGGCAGAGCTTGAGGGTGACAAGACCCTGCTGACGGTCAACTCCCGGGAGCTCAAAGGATTCGGCTTCTCCTCAGCTGTCGGCAATCTGCCTGCAGCATACCTTACAGGCCTGCTTTTCGGCAAGAAGATGCTAGCTATTGGGGTAGAAGGAGGAGTAGCAGACATAGGGCTGCATGCCTCCACCAAAGGGAACAGGATCTATGCCGCCATTAAGGGGGTAGTAGATGCAGGAGTAGATGTGCCCCACAGCCCCGAGATCTTCCCGGATGAGGAGAGGATCCGTGGGGAGCACATAAAGAGCTTTACTGGAAAAGACACCGTAGCCCAGTTCGAGGCTGCTAGAGAGAAGATACTGGGGTGAGTGTATGGATCAGAAGAAGAAACGCGATTTTTACCAAGAGGAGTGGGTCCCCAAGACGAGGCTTGGAAAGCTGGTCTATGAGGGTCAGGTAACCACTTTCGATGAGGCCATTGCATCCGGCCTGCCCATAAAAGAGGCCGGACTGATAGATGCGCTCATTCCAGGGCTCGAGGATGAGGTTCTGGATATCAACATGGTTCAGAGGATGACTGACTCCGGAAGGAGGGTCAAGTTCAGAACCACAGTCATTGTGGGCAACAGAGACGGCTACATTGGTCTTGGCGAGGGAAAGGATGTTCAGGTGGGAAAGGCCATCAAAAAGGGCATCGATAACGCCAAGAGGAACATTATGAAGGTGAACAGAGGCTGCGGCAGCTGGGAATGTGGTTGCGGCCAGCCTCACACTGTGCCCTATCAGGTAGTGGGCGAGTCCGGAAGCGTTCGGGTAGTGCTCATCCCAGCGCCTCGTGGCTTGGGCATTGCAGCCGGAGATACCAGCAAGAAGGTCATGGATATGGCCGGAATCAAGGATGTCTGGACCAGGACCGCAGGCTCCACCAGGACCACCATCAACTTCGCTAAAGCGACATACAACGCGCTCATCAATACCATAACTGTGAGGGCCTGAAGATGTTTGCCATAGTGAGATTGAGAGGGGAGGTGAACCTCAGGCCGGAGATCAAGGACACCCTGGCTATGCTCCATATTCATAGGGTCAACCACTGCGTTGTGGTCAAAGAAGACCCCCATTACCGGGGCATGATCCAGAAGGTCAAGGACTACGTGGCCTGGGGCGAGATCGATGATGATACTCTGGCTATGCTCTTAGAGAGAAGGGGCAGGCTGAGCGCCAACCGACGCCTGACAGAGCAGTATTTAAAGGAGAATACACCTTATTCATCTTTTAAGGAACTGGCCAAAGCCATCAACTCCGGCTCTGCCAGTCTGAAAGATCTGCAAATCAAGCCCATATTCAGGCTGCACCCTGCTCGGAAGGGCTTAAGAACTACCAAGAAGACCGCTCAACAGGGTGGAGATCTGGGATTCCACCAGAATTTGGCGGATCTTATCAAGAGGATGAGGTAGAAAAAATGGTTAGACCAAAGACCAAAGAAAAGAGAGGTCATAGAACCTACCACGGCAAGCACAAGAACATGCGCGGAGGAGGAACCCGTGGCGGCCGTGGAGATTCAGGCAAATGCAAGCATCACTTCATGCGGTCTATCCTTCTCGGCACCGAAATGGGCAAGCATGGCTTCGTCAGGCTGCCTTTAGCTGAGGAGATTGATGTAGTCAATGTCGATGAGCTGGACCAGCTGGCCGGCCAGGACGGCAAGGTTGAGATCAATGAATTGAAGGTTCTCGGTCGAGGTAGGGTAACCCGGAAGCTGGAGGTTAAGGCTTTAGGATTCACTGCCGCGGCTAAGAGCAAGATCGAGGCTGCTGGTGGTCAGGCAGTAGTAGTATGAACCAGCAAAGTTTCTTTTATGCGATAGAGCCCTTTGTGCGCCGGCTCCCTTCGGTGGAACGGCCCACAGGGCACGTCCATTTTAAGAGAAAGCTAAGCTGGACTCTGGCCATATTGCTCCTTTACTTCATCCTTGGAAACATCCCTCTATTTGGCCTCTCTGCGGCATCTATAGACCTCTTCAGCTCTTACCGTGCCTTTTTCGCCGGATCCTTCGGCACGATGATGCTTTTGGGCATCGGTCCCATCGTTACCGCATCCATTGTGCTCCAGCTTCTGGTTGGCGCGGAGATCATCAAGCTCAATCTGAGCGATCCCCGGGATCAGGCCATCTATCAGGGCACCCAAAAGGCTCTGGTCTTTCTGATGGTTGCCGTTGAAGGCTTGCCCCAGGTGCTGGGCGGCTATCTTCTGCCTGACGAGGGAGTGGCGAACGCGTTAGGCGTATCCCTGGGCATAATATCCTTATTGATATTTATTCAGGTCTTTATTGGCGGATCCCTTATTGTTTATATGGACGAGGTGGTGTCCAAATGGGGCGTAGGATCAGGAGTGGGCCTGTTCATCGTGGCGGGAATCAGCCAGCAGCTGGTCACCGGTCTGATCAATCCGGCTACAGGCGAAGCCGGCCTCTCGGTGGGGATCATCCCCAAGTGGATTGATATCATCAGGCTGCAGCTGATCAGCTTTGACACACTCTTCACCTCTGAAGGCATCCGGTTTATCATGATCACCGGAGGAATTCTGGCCCTCATATCCACCATTCTGATCATATTGCTGGTCGTTTTGGTGGAGTCTACGAGAATTGAGATTCCTCTGGCCCACAGCCGGGTGCGGGGTGCAAGAGGCCGGTTCCCGGTTAAGCTGGTCTATGCATCAGTCCTTCCCATGATCCTGGTGAGGGCTATTCAGGCCAATATCGAGATGCTGGGGGCATTGCTGGCATCAAGGCTTGGAACAGTCTCCACAGCTACTGTGACTGGCGAGGGAGTGACCACGGTCTATACCGGCTACTCCAGCCTCCTGGGCAATTTCATATCTCAGTCCCAGTTTGATGCCGCCACCGGCGCTGCCATCAGCGGACAATCACCCCAGCCGGTATCAGGGCTCATGTATTTCCTCTCGCCCATAGGAGGGCCGGAAGACTGGATTCCCAGCATGGTGACCACCTCTACAGCGGGGATGGCAGAGCTTGGATTCTCGCCCATTGCCGGCTATCAGATCCTCTTGCATGTGCTCACAGATTCCGCTTTCCTGATCATCGGCGGCATTCTGTTCGCCATATTCTGGATTGAGACCACTGGAATGGGGCCCAAGAGCGTCGCTGCCAAGATCCATAACTCAGGACTGCAGGTCCCCGGTTACAGGAGGAATCCCGCTTCAATTGAGAAGCTAATGGAACGGTACATTCCCAAGGTGACTGTGATCGGCGGCGTGATCATTGGGGTCTTGACCCTGATTGCCAGCCTTATGGGAACCCTGGGTGGTGCGGGAGGCACAGGTCTTCTTCTGGCGGTGAGCATTGTCTACCGGCTCTATGAGCAGATAGCCAGCGAGCAGATCCAGGAGATGTACCCGATGATGCAGAAGTTCTTTGGAGCTTCCGCATGAAGCAATCCATGTCCAGTACGCTGGACAGAGCGGCCCTGGTACTGGGCATCCTCTTTTTTTTCGGGGTGATGATCGAGGATTACAGGAACCTCTTAGGGCAGGTCATGGATCACCTTCTGGGATGGTTGCCTCAGACGGGGCTGTCCTTTCCGGTCATCCTCTTCATCCTGGCGGCCATTACCGGCCTTTATGCCAGCCTGGTTCAGAAGTATACCATGGACTGGGATTTTATGCGTCGCCAGCAGGAGAAGATGAGAGCCCTGCAGACCAACATGAAGGCAGCTCAGCTGGCTGGGGACCAGTCTAAGGTTCAGTCTCTGCAGACTGAGCAGATGAAGATGGTCTCGGAACAAGGAAAGATGATGCAGATGCAGTTCAAACCCATGCTCTACATCGGCATCATATCTATTCCCCTCTTTATGTGGATATATTTCTACATTCATAACTCCGGTGGAATCACCATGACCTTTCCCTTCTGGGGGACGCATGGTATCACCGAAATGGTTCTGGGGCCGATTCTCTACTGGTTCTACTGGTATTTCGTATGCTCATTGCCTGTATCGCAGATCATCAGAAAGGCTCTGGACATAGGGAGCATGAGCTGAAGATGATAATATGATAATCACCGTTAGCGGCTCGCCGGGCACTGGGACCACCACCCTGGCTCGGGCTCTTTCTGTCCAGCTTGGCCTCTCCTGGGTCAACTCCGGGGAGCTGTTCCGCAAGATCGCCAGCGAGAAGAACATATCAGTCAAGGAGATGAACCGCATGGCAGAGAAGGGACCGGAGATCGATTATCTGATCGATGATGCCCAGAGGTCTCTGGCCAAAGAGAGACAGGGAGTCTTCGAGGGCAGATTGTCCGGGCACCTTCTGGATGCCGATCTCAAAGTGCTCTTGAAGTCCGATCTTAGGACAAGAGCGGAGCGCATATCCAAGCGGGAGTCCAAGCTGCTGGAGGATGCCTGTCAGGAGACGAGGCTGCGGGAGGAGAGCGAGGCCCGCAGGTACAAGAAATACTATAACATCGACATCAATGACCTCAACGTATACGATCTGGTGGTGGATACGGGCAGGTTCAATGAATCGGGAACTTTGGCCATAGTGCTGGCGGCGGCGAGGTCAAGGCAATGTCCGTGATTCACAGGCCTAAAAGGGAGGGTTCATCGTCATCCGGAGATCGAGGCTCCCGGCCACCCTCAAAATCCTCAAACCGGTCTGATAGACATTCGTCTTCCACTCGACCGCGTTCCTCTTTTCCTGAAAAAAAAGGTGCATATGTCGCATCCGGCTCCAAGACCCTTCCTGCGGACAAGAAGAGGTCGGTCCTGGTCAAAAGGAATGGTAAGACAGATCCCGCTTATGGCACTTCTCCGCAGGAGCGGAGCCTGGAGATGCACCTTCGTTTAGGGGCGATCAATCTGGACAAGACCTCCGGGCCGACCAGCCATGAGGTTGTGGCCTGGGTGAAGAGGATTCTTGAGGTGGAGAAGGCTGGACATAGCGGCACTCTCGATCCCAAGGTGACTGGCATCCTGCCCGTTCTCCTGGGGGATGCAACAAGAGTTATGGATACCCTTCTTCTGGCGGGAAAGGAGTACATCTGCCTGATGCATGTTCATAAGCCAGTGCCAAAAAAGCAGATCACCGATGTCTGCGGTCAGTTTGTCGGACCCATACTGCAAAAACCTCCCCTGAAGTCATCCGTGGTCAAGGAATTGCGCACCAGGACCATCTATTATCTGGAGGTGCTGGAGATCGAGGGGCAGCATGTGCTGATGAGGGTGGGCTGCGAAGCTGGAACCTACATCAGAAAGCTATGCTACGATATCGGCCTTGCCCTGGGCACGGGGGCGAACATGGAGGAGCTGCGCCGGACCCGGGCCGGTCCTTTTCGCGAGGATGAAACCCTGGTCACCCTGCACCAGCTGATAGATGCCCATGTAAAATATATGGAGACAGGGAATGAGAACCTGCTTCGCAGGGTGATTTTGCCGGTGGAGGCAGCTTTAGTGCATCTGCCCCGACTGGTGATAGCGGACAATGCGGTGGATGCCATATGTCATGGCGCGCCCCTTGCTGCCCCCGGCCTATTAAGTCTGCAGACGGAGATCAATCGGGGCGATGGTGTGGTGCTCTTCACGCTGAAAGGAGAAGCAGTGGCCGTTGCCCAGGCGGAGCTCTCGAGCGAGGAGATGCTTGCCTCAAAGTCTGGAATCGTGGCTGCGACCGAAAGGGTAATAATGGAGCCGGGCACCTATCCGAAGGCGTGGAAGCTGGCTGAAAGGGACGGCTCCACCCAGCCGGAAACGAAGCGATAAAACCAAAAATCCAAACCTGTGCCGAGGTCGTCTAGCGGTAGGGCGCCAGCCTGGAGTGAGTTTCTCCTGGATAGCTGGTGACTCGCAAGGGTCTCGTGAGTTCGAATCTCACCCTCGGCGCTATTTTATCTGTAGGCCAACAAATCGTTCCAGGCTCTATTCCCGAAGGGAAAACGGACGGTCGTGGCCGGGTATGACGATATCCGCCATTTCTATAATCTTGTTCATGCTGGCCACGGCCAGGGCGCGATCGTAGTGCAGCGCTGGAGGAACCCTCTTTTGGTAGTTGCCTAAAGTGGGCAGGGCGTCCCCCGCTATCACCACTCTTCTGGAGGTCGGTGCCATTCCATCCCCCGGCTGGATGGCGGCATCGACCAGCACGGATATGCTGTCAGGGCTGTGGCCGGGCGTGGCCAGGGCCCGAACGCCGGGTGCGATCAGCTCTCCATCTTTTGGATATATCGTCTTAGCCCGGGAAAATAGCCGGTTGTTGGCACAGTGGTCGGGATGGGAATGGGTGTTTACAATTATGTCGATATCCGACTTCTCCAGCCCCAGGTCAGCCAGAGCCTTCAGTATCTCTTCCTCATCTCCCACCTGGCCGGTGTCCACTATGATCCACCTCCTCTCTGTCTTGATCAATGTCACTGAGGAGCGGGCATCCAGGATGTTGCCCGCTTGATCTCTTTCTATCGACCCCGATTTGAGGAGAAAGACCCTGGGCAGCATCTCGTCAGGTCTCATAGCTGAGCTCATTTCTCTGGGCGGATTCAAGTCAGGTAGAGCTTTTTCAGCTTCTCGTTCAGCCTTTCCACCTGTTTGGGTGCCGTGCCGATGTACTGATGGGGATCGAGCAGGGCGCTGATCTCCTCAGGCTTCAGGAAACTTCTGACCGTCTCGTTCTCCAGAAGGACATCCAAAAGCTCCCTTTTCTCCTCGAAGGCGGTCATGCTGCTCTGGCGCATGATCTCATGGGCCTGCTGGCGCCCCACTCCTTTTTTGGCCAGCTCCACCATCACGTTCTCCGCCATATTCAGGCCATGCAGGAGCATGAGGTTTCGCTCGATGTTATCCGGCCTCAGCCTCATATTGCCCAGGGTGCGAACGGCCAGGGCGAGGATGTGGTCGGTGAATATGAAGGCCTCCGGAAAGACAATCCGCTCGCAGCTGCTGTTGGTCAGATCGCGCTCATCCCAGAGGGGAATGTTCTCAAAAGCGGGGATGAGCTGCGCCCGCACCACCCTCGCCAGGCCGCAGATCTGCTCGGACTTGATCGGATTTCTCTTGTGGGGCATGGTGGACGAGCCCACCTGCTTTTTGCCAAAGCCCTCCTCCACCTCGGCGATCTCCGTCCTCTGCAAGGTCCTCATCTCGATGAAGATCTTATCCAGGGTGGAGGCGACGAGCGCCATCCAGCATACCATCTCTGCATGCCTGTCCCTCTGCACCACCTGATTGGAGACGTCCACCTCGAACAGCTCCAGGTGGCTCATAACCCTCTCCTGAATCTCCATGCCGAACCGGCCATATGCGGCCTGGGTCCCCACGGCGCCAGACATCTTGCCCACTGCCGCCCGGGGTCGCAACTCCACGAGCCTCTGGATATGGCGCCCAACCTCTGAGGCCCAGATGGCGAACCTCAATCCGTAGGTGGTGGGCACTGCTATCTGGCCGTGCGTCCGGCCGGCGCAGACCAAGTTTCTGTTCTGCATGGCCAGGTCCAGGAGAAGAGCGAGCATTTTTTTCAGCTTCTCCTCCAGGATTTCCAATGAGGCCTTGATCTGCAGGCCAGTAGCGGTATCCAGGATATCATTGGAGGTCGCCCCCAGGTGGATCCACTCCCCAAACCTGGGGCTCTCCTCGGCCAGGGCGAGCACAGTGGCCATCATGTCATGGCCGATCTCATCCTCGATCTCCTTGGCCCTCTGGGGCCGGGTAACCTCTGCCGCCCGAGCGATCTCCTCTGCCGCCCCGGGGGGAATCATTCCCAGCTCCTCTTCCGCTTGAGCCAGGGCCGCCTCCACCCGGAAGAGACAGCGCAGCCTGAAATCCTCTTCCCAGATGGCCTTCATCTCTTGTGTGCCATATCTGAACTCCATGGGGTGAATAGACATGGCAGGATGGATGGCAGAGGGGATTGATGGAGCTTTTGGTCTGAGAGATAATCGAATATCTATCCTCTATCTCTTCATCCGCCAAAGGACGAGGATCAGCACAAGGCTTGCGGCCAATGCCCCTGGAGCGGGGCTCTCCTTCTGGCTTTCAGCGGGCTTATCGGGCTGGGCAAGAGGTTCCGTCTCAGGCTCTTGGAATTCTCCTGCTGGTTCTGCATCCTCCAGGGCGGGCTGATCCACTCTCACAGGCTCAGAGGCATGATTGCCATTTCTTCCAATGATGTTGACATAGCCGGTCTTCTTTCCGGAAGGGGCACCAGCGACGACCACATCTGCCACAAAGGAGTAGTTGCCGGGAAGAAGATCTCCCGCCCCAACAATACAATCATAGTTGGTCACTCCCTGAGGGAAGATGTTCTGGATCTTCTTGGGGCAGGTGATCGTCAGCCCCTCGGATACATTCCTGAAGACCAGCTCCACATAGGCCCTGTCGCTTCCCAGACCCTTGACCGAGACCGTGAAGTTGGCCTCGCTATTGGGCAGCATCTCCACCGGGGTGATATCGATCACCTGAAACCAGTACGATGCATTTGCCTGGCCTGGAAGAAGCAGAAAGACGGCCAGCAGAAGGAGGAAAAAGCAAGCTCTCATAGGATTTAATTGTCTGGATGATTATAAAGATGTTTCGGAAAGCGGCGCAATATCCATCATACGACTCTTTCACCCCCATAAATTGGGAAAGGCGAGAGCTCTGAATTCTAATTCAAGTGGCGAAGAGTAGCAGCAGCAGTACAAGCAGCCTTACCATTATGCTGATGCCCGCTGATACGGCGGTCAGGGAGACTCCCAGCCTTACGCCGAAGATCGATGTATAGTTGGGCAGAGTTGATCTGATGGTGAAGACGGGCAGCATGAACATGCTTCCCAGCATCAGGACCATCAGAGCTTTCAGCTCCGATATGCCGCCATTCTGAATCAACGGTCCGAGGAGGACGATTCCCGCCTTGGGGCTGGCCACATAGATGGTCAGCGGGATCACAGTCTCTGCTGGGATCCGGAAGATGCTGGCAAGAGGAGCCACGTTCAGCGACTGCAGTATTCCCGCCTCGCTCAAATAGAGAACGAGAAATGTCATAATGAAGTAGAGTGATGCTATCCGCAAAAACAGCTTTTTCTGACCGCTCAGTGATTTTCGGGCAGCATCTATGATGCTCTTCTCCTTGGTAACTGGCGAAGGCTCTAAGGAGGAGATGACCTCTCCTGCCAGATAGGCTCTGCCCAGGATTATGACAATCAAGAGCTTGATCAATCCCGTAGACAGAGACACAACAGCATAAGCTCCTCCCACATAAAGGCCCAGCACCGGAACTACAAAGGCCAGTTGATAGGTGAAAAGCTCTCTGAAATAGACCGGAACGCTGTTCATCAGAGCGGAGAGAAAGGCCTGACGATCGCTCAACTGCCCATCATGCCGGAGCCTGGCGGTCATGGCATTTGCCGCCAGGGCAGATCCCAGGCCTACCACAAAGGTGGAGGCTGCGGCTGCAGGCAGGCGGGATAATGAGACCAGGGGACTGGCAAGATAGGAGAACCTCTGAAAGAGGCCCATCTCATTCATGATGCCGGTAATAAAAAGCATCAGGAATACGGTGCCCATAGTATAGACGGTCCCGTCCAGAGTCTGCCAGAGTATATCGATCAATTCCGCTCCCAACCTCCGAGCTGAATGAACCTTCAGAATGGACTCGAGGTCGAATCAGCCCTCATATCCGGGCAGCACTGTCCTCTTGCGGGCTATATCCGCAAGAGCGGTCCTCCTGCTTCTCCCACCATATCTTCACCCGGATCGATGAGCCGTTCAGAACAAATGCCCCCTCCTCCCATTTCATAGCCTTTTCCAGATAATCACGCAGCACAGCCTTTTGTTCTTTGGTATCAGCCCGGGCCTGGGGGGCAAGCTCTGCCACCGCATCCTCCAGGGTGGAGTGGCGCTGATCGTGCTTCATCCTGAAGGTGGTGATATTCGGATAGATGCCCATCTGGTAGAGCACATTGTAGAGCACGTCGCTCATTGGACCGCAGATATAATTCCTTCCATGCAATCTGGGCCAAAGCTCCTTCCACATCCCGCTCCAGGTGCTCTCCCCGGCGAAATGGTAGAGATAGATGTATCTGGATGAAGCCTGGATCATCTTCTCAATGGCATCGCGGATGTCCATCATCCCTAAAGAGAAGGATGCAACCACTACATCATAAGGAGGATCCAGATCCCTGGCCACATCCACCTCCTCCCAACGCTTCTGGACGATTGTGATGTTCTCGACGCCATACTCGGCCATCTTCTCTCTCATGACGCTGCACATGCCGTCTGCCGGCTCCACCGCCGTTACATGTGTCGCTTTTTGGGCTAAGGGGATGGCCAGGGTGCCGGGCCCGGCGCCGATATCCAGCACGCGAGACTTTTCTGTGATATCCGTCTCCCAGATAACTCTTTCAATCCTGTTCTGCTCCTTTTTGCACATATCCCAGAATCTAAGAGCGCTCTCTTTGCTGCTCCAGATGCGGGCACAATCCCTGCCGGGGCTTGACTCTCTGCTCCGCTTCATCTGGCTCTTCCAGATCTCGTTCCAGTCGATATCTTTTCCTGGGTCGATCATTGTTGCTGCATCCTCTCCTATTTTAAATCGCTTCAGCTCTCCTCATATATTGGCTTCTCGGGAACCAGGTAGATCGTCCAGAAGACCAAAAGAGTGATCGCTGCTTTGACGATCATATTGGTCCAGATCATCTGCACCAGCCCTTGAGTTCCCAAGATACCCATAAAGGCGATCACCGGAAAGAGAAGGCTGTCTATGGGTATGGAGACGGCATTGGAGGCGAAGACTCGCGTCCATTGGGGCCAGCTTTTGCGCGCTCCACGGGTCCAGATGCGATAGACCCTGGTGTCGATCAGCTCCGCCAGGAGGGCAGTGAGAATTGAGGCTAAGACGATTCTCATCTGCAGGGAGAGGACCGACTGCCACCCCTGGCCTGAGCTGTCCAGGATCCCGAAGAGAAATGTCCAGGCCGCCTGCCCACCGCTATTTGCCCAGTCAGTCTGGGCGGGCAGGAGGACCACGAACTGAAAATAAATGGCCGCAAGCAGATTAAAGCCCGCTGCCAGCCAGATGGTGGTCAAGGCCGCCCTCTCTCCCAGCTGCTTGTGGATCAGGTCCCTCCAGGTGAAGGTCAGAGAATAGATGAAACCGGCATCCATGACCAGGCTGCCGAAGCTTGTGACCTTGGTGGCGGCGATGTTTCCCGCCAGGGAAAAGAAGAGGTAAAAACCGCAGAGGATTATGGTGGCCTGAGTCTTATCGAGCTTCAGCCGTCCCCATGAGACCGAAGATCCTTTCTGCTCCGGAATCTCTTTAGCTAAATCGCTTTTAGCCATCTGCCCCTGAGCTCCATGAAGCTGCCACATCTTATGCTTTCCCTTATACTCTCCATCAGCCGAAGCATGAAATGGAGGTTATGCAGGGTGGCCAGACGGAAGTAGGAGAGCTCTCCTGATACGTACAAATGGCGGAGATAAGCTCGGGAATATCTGCAGCAGGTGGGGCAAGAGCAGGCAGGATCAACGGGCAGATCGTCCTCCTTGAACCGGGCGGACTTGATATTCAGGCGGAACTTGTTTTGCCGCGATCCACCGGACTGGGGCGATAGGAGAAGGCTTCCTCTGCGAGCGATCCTGGTGGGAGAGACGCAGTCGAAGGTATCGATCCCCCTGGCCACGCACTCGAAGATGTCATCTATCTCACCGATCCCCAATAGGTGCCGCGGCCGGTCGTCCAGCCTGGGGATCGTCCAGTCCAAGACCTGATGCATATCTTGCTTGCTGTTGCCTAAAGATCCGCCGATGGCTATGCCGTCAAAGGGCTGGGAGACGATGAAGTCGGTGCTCGTCCGCCTCAGGTCCTCAAACCACCCTCCCTGGATGATTCCGTAGATGGCCTGGCTCTTATCATGATAGCGAATGGACTCTTCCGCCCAATCATGAGTTCTGTGCATGGCCTTTTTGGTATAATCGTAGTCTGACAGGGGGGAGGTGCACTCGTCAAAGGACATGATGATATCTGAGCCCAGGTTTGATTGAATCCTCATCGACCTTTCAGCATCCAGGAAATGCCAGGCCCCATCGGCCATGGACTTGAAAGAGATGCCCTGGTCTGTGATCTTTGTCAGGTTCTCCTTCCTGGCATTCTTCTGCCCCTTCCCGTCCGCCCTTTTGGATCCTTCCTTCGCTCCCCCTCCGTAGCTCTTCCTGTAGTTTGATCTGTAGATCTCGCTCTCCAATGGCTCCTCTTCGCACTGTTCATCTCCCTGCTGCTGGCAGTCATTTCCCTCTGGAATAAGGTTCAGCTCCTGCGGGAAGATGTTGCCGATCTTGGCAATGTTATGCTCTCTTCCAAAGCCCAGGGAAAAGGCTTGAAAGCCGCCCGAGTCGGTGAAAAGGGGGCGGGAAAATCCCATGAACTTGTGCAATCCCCCCAGCCGCCCGATCAGCTCGTCTCCGGGCTTCAAGTGAAGGTGATAGGTGTTGGCCAGGGCACAGGAGACGCCCAGGGACACCAGGTCATCGGAGCCCAGAGCGCGCACGCTGCCCAGGGTGGCCACGGGAACCAGATAGGGAGTCTGGATGTCACCCCTTCGGGTTTTTATCAGCCCTGCTCGGGCATTGCTCACCTGATCCCGGTCCAGTACCTCAAAGGAAAATCCGCTCATCTCGGTCTGCATCCATGCAACTATGTCATTAATGGACTTTATGGCTCTTTTTGCCCTTTTTCTCCTCCGCTATTGAATCGGATCATGGGCAAACTTATTTAACAGGATGCATTAAGGTCTGGGGAGGTGTTAAACATGTCAAAGAGCCGAATGGTTTTATTCATGCTGCTGTGTATATCTCTTCTCTCCATCAATGCCTTGGCAGATGATGAGAACTTCAGTGTGAACATCTCCGCGAGCAAGTTCCTGGGAAGCTATCTGGTGAACGAGACGGGATTTGCCCTTTACTACTACCAAAATGATAGCAGTCTCGATGGAATGAGCACCTGTAATGATGATTGTGCAAAGATGTGGATGCCCTTTTATGTTGAGGATCTGACCCTGCCTGAGAGCCTCAATCCATCCAACTTCGCCACCATCGAGCGAGCTGATGGTTCTAAGCAGACGACCTTCAAGAGCTGGCCATTGTACCTCTATTCCCGGGACAGTTCACCAGGAGATGCTCGCGGGAATGGCCTGGAGGATGATCAGTGGCGCGTCATCGATCCGGCCAATCAGCCCGAGCTCATCTGAAGAGCAAAAAATTGGTGATTAAGCTCTAAATAGCGATTTAAGGCCCCAAACAGAGGCCTCATACCCTTTTATGATGGAAACATCTGGAACCCGCGGGGGAATTTGAAGCCTCTCTTGCCCAGCTCCTCATCCGCTGCCCGGAGGGCTTTTGGATCGTTTCCGGCAGCCAGCACCCTCTTCAGAACACCGTCCGAGGACTCCTCCTCTTCCACCTGCTCGTCCACATACCACTGCAAGAATTTCCGTGTCATTGCGTCCGATTCGCTCTCGGCCACTGCCACCAGATCATGAATCATCCTGGTCACCGCCCGCTCGTGCTCCCAGACGTGAGCAAATGCCTGCTGGGGCGACTCCCAGCTATGCTGTGGCGCCTCCACGGCGAGCATCTTCGCCTTCTCGCCGGAAGCGGCAACATAGTCCAGCAATTTCATGGTGTGGACCAGCTCTTCTCCTGCCTGAACCCTCATCCAGCTGGCAAACCCCCTGAATCCGATGGATTCAAAGTAGTAGGACATGGAAAGATACAGATAGGAGGAGTATAACTCCCGATTTGCCTGATAATTGAGGGCTTCATTCATCCTTTCGCTGAGCATAGTGATCTCCAAGCAGACAAAGCAGCAGATTCTGAGCTTTACTCCACCTTATTGAACAATTCCTTTCCCACGCCGCACTCCGGACAGGTCCAGTCATCCGGCAAATCCTCGAAAGCCGTCCCTGGTGCTATGCCGGATGCCGAATCCCCTTTCTCTGGATCGTAGATATATCCACAGACAGTGCATACGTATTTGTCCATTTCTGTCTCACCACTCCTTCGTTTTTGCCTTCTTGCTAGATGAAACTTTCCAGCTTGGATCCGATCTTATCCCCTCTCGCCAAGAGCGGCTTCGTCTGGCTGTAGGCCTGATCGAATCGCGGTGCGTCAATCTGATAGAACTTGCCCAGGGGTATGGGCGACTCGGAGTCGTCATAGCTCCAGCGGCGTATGATCTCCTGGGCCTGGTCAAAGCTGGCGGCATCGTTTCCTTCCACGGAATAGGTTCTCCTGTTATAGCTCTCATACATATTGAAGTAAGAGACGCAGACCTGTAAGACATCCACAAATGAGAAGCCTTTGTGCAGTATCGCCTCTTTAAAGAGGGTCTGAAGCTGCTCAATCCCGTGAGAGTAGCCCCGGGCGATGAAGGTGGCGCCGGCAGAGAGCATAAGGTCCAGAGGGTTCAGGGGTCGCTCAATGGATCCCTCAGGAGTGGACTTGCCCCGGAATCCGGTTGGTGAGGTGGGCGTGTACTGGCCGGTGGTCAGGCCGTAGACCCGGTTGTCATGTAAGATCAGGGTTATGTCGATGTTCCTCTTGGCGGCGAAGATCAGGTGGTCCAGACCCTCAGCCAGGCTGTCGCCGTCTCCAGAGAAGCAGATCACATTAAGATCGGGGTTGGCCAGCTTTATGCCTGTGGCAACGGGAATGGTCCGGCCGTGGATGGAGTAGAAGCTGTTCACATCCAGGTAGTCCACGATCTTGCCGTGGCAGCCGATGCCCGAAACCAGGACGGTGTTCTCTACTGGGAAACCCTCCTCGTCCATTCGGGCGAGGACCGCTCTTATTGCATTCAGAATGGAGAAGTTACCGCAGCCGGGACACCAGGTATTGCGGGCAGTGGTGGATAGGTCCTGAGGCTTCATGCTTCCCTCCTTTCCAGCTCGATTTCCAGATCGTTCAGGGAAAAAGGCCGGCCGTCGTATTTCAGGATTCGATCATCGACATCGATGCCATACTGGCGGCATAGAGTCGCCAGCTGGCCTGTGGCATTGCATTCCACAGCGATCAGCCTCTCCACACCCCTGAGGGCATCCTTTAGCCTATTCTCAGGGAATGGCCAGAGAACCAACACCTGAACTGCCCTCAGTCCCAGACTATCGGCGGCCTCTTTGCATACCCCCTTGTTCGAGCCCCAAAACAAGAGGCAGGTCCTGCTCCTCTCATCACCTAAGAGCTTCACAGTCTCGTATCCCTCCAATTCCCTGGCCAGGGATTGAGCCTTGAGCACTCTTTTGTCGCTCATCTCCCTTGTTATCTGAGGGTCCTCAGTGGTTATGCCTGTGGCATCGTGCGCATAGCTGTCCGCCTTTATCACCTGCCCCCTCTGAGGAGGATAGGCCAGTGGAGAGACGCCGGTATCGGAGTGGCGGTAGCGATGGTAGTCACCCTGCTCATTCCATAGCTGTGCCGGTCGAGCAGTCTCTGCCTTTCCTGTAAGCCCGAGGTCAAGGCTATACTGGCTCTCGCTGACGATCTTATCCGAGAGGATAAACGCGGGAATCTGATATTTCCAGGCCAGGTTCAAGGCTGCAGCAGACCAGAGATATGCATCCTCTGCGTCACCCGGGGCGATCACCAACCTGGGAAACTCCCCCTGGCCGGCATTGATTACAAAATGCAGGTCGCCCTGTGCGGTATAAGTGGGAAGGCCGGTTGAGGGCCCGGTCCTCTGAGCCACGACGATGGCCAGGGGGATCTCAGCCATCCCCGCCAGGCTGAGGGCCTCGGTCATGAGACAGAATCCTCCTCCTGAGGTCCCCACCGCCGCCCGGACACCGGCATAGGCGAATCCCTCTGCCATGAGGATCACGGCGATCTCGCTCTCCGGATGGACGACCTTCAGGCCGAACTCCTCCGCCGAATTGGCCATGAAGTCAAGAATGGCCGAGGATGGGGTCATGGGATAGGCCACATAGGCCTCAAGACCTGCCCTGATCAGGCCCAGGCTGATGGCCTGGTTGCCGGTGATGATGGGCTCAGGACTGTTGTCCAGCCATGCGATGCGGCAGAACTCCGAGGCCTGGTCATATCCCCGGCGGGCGACCTTGAGGTTCAGTTCCAGCTTCTTTGGGATATGCTTTTTCAAGACCTCTTCCAGCACCGTCCATTCGATGCCTACCGCATGACAAAAGGCACCCAGAATGCAGCTGTTCTTCATAACTGAAGGGGCCCCCTCCTCTTTCAGGATGCCGGTGACGGAAATGCCGCAGCTCTTCTCGGCTATGCCCTCTCCCATTACGTTATCTGCATCGAAAATGAAAATTGAGCCCTCCTTGAGGCGGCCGGAATGTCTATCCACGGTATCCTGATTGAGGGCGATGAGCAGGTCTATCTCATCTCTGCAGACGCCGATCCTCTCGGATGAGGCTCTGACCATCGAGAAGTTGTGCCCGCCTCTGATCAGAGAGGGATAGTCGTAGTACATGAATATGCGATAGCCCAGGCGGTTCATGAGCCGGGCGGCAGTCAGACCCGCCTCGTTTATGCCGTCACCGGCGATGCCGCCTATGAGGATAGAGAAGTCTTCCATCAAATCACCCTGTGCAATTCAATGCAAATAATTTGTCTTTATCTTTGATTGTATAAAGCCCCTCGCATTGGTGCTATTATATTACATATGAAGAATGATGCAAGTTTTGGCGATGAAATGGGAAGCACTTCCCTTTAAGGTAGGGTAGTTCACTGATATATTTTAAGTAGCATACCTATCAATGTAGTCGGCAAGGTGGTAGTCATGGACCGCAAAGGCATCTTTTTCCGATTATCCTGGCTGGCGATTGCATTGCTTGCAGCGTCTTCCTCAATCATAGCCGCCTCGGCAATTGAGATCGAGCCCATCGAGGATAAGATCTTGATCCTCTTTCCTTACCATGCCCTCCTGGTGTTATCCGGCCTTCTCTTCCTAATAGCGGGAATGGTCTGTGCTAGGTACCTGAAAGGGAAGAGATGGTGGTTGAAGGCTCATAGGACCCTGGGGATCGCCGGAGCCGCATTGACCCTTTCCGGGATTACCGTCGCCATCTATATGGTCTCAGCAAGCGCGGGATTGCAGCCCCCAGGAGGACCTCATGCCTATCTCGGCATCATCGTCTCCTTAATGGTGATCTTAACTCCCGTTCTGGGTTTCATCCAGCTGAAGAAAAGGGATAAAAGGCTGCAGACAATTCATAGATGGTCCGGCCGGATGACCATAGCTCTTATGATCATCAATGCCTACCTAGGCTGGATGATGATCCAATCATTCCAATAAAATAAAATTTTGTGATGGCGAAAGGTGATAGATGGATGGCACAGATAGGCTACAATGAGACAGTTATGGATCACTTCATGAACCCCAGGAACGTGGGGGTGATCGAGAATCCTGACGGCTACGGCAAAGTGGGAAATCCCGTCTGTGGGGATCTCATGGAGATCTTCATCAACGTCAAGGACGACCGGATCGACGATATCAAGTTCAGGACCTTTGGCTGCGGCTCGGCCATAGCCGTCTCCAGTATGGTCACGGAGATGGCAAAGGGTAAGATCTTGGACGAGGCGATCAAGATCACCCGCGATGATGTAGCCGGTGAGCTTGGCGGGCTGCCCCCGCAAAAGCTGCATTGCTCAAACCTGGGGGCCGATGCCCTGCGCGCTGCTATCAAAGACTACTGGGTGAAGATCGGCAAGATCAGCCCCCAGGAGGCTGCGGTGGAAGAAGAGGTCCAAGAGGGAGATCATTGCGATACCGATGAGGGTTGATTGCATAAAATGAGTCCCGGGCAGGAGGGACGCCGAAAGCGTCATCCTGCCATCCTGAAGATGCCCAGATCTATTGTTATAGCAGCACAATTCAGCTTCTGCTGATCATCGTACCGATTCCTTCTGTGGTGAGCAGCTCCAACAGGATGGCATGGTGCTTTCTGCCATCGATTATATGGGCTTTCTCCACTCCACTCCGCACCACCGATACACATGCCTCCACCTTGGGGATCATTCCCCCCTTGATTATGCCCTCGGCCACCAGCCGGCCGAAGTCCGAAGCAGGGAACTCGGAGATGACGCTCGCCGGATCATCCGGATTCATGCGCACTCCTTCCACATCGGTGATGGAGAAGAACTTCTTCGCCCTCATGGCTATAGCTACTGCTCCCGCAGCGGTGTCGGCATTGACATTGAAGTTATTTCCCTGATCATCGGTGGCAATGGGGGATATAACCGGGATGTAGCCCTTTCCTGCCATGATCATCAGGATCTCCGGGTCCACCTTCTCCACGTCTCCCACAAATCCCAGGTCCACAGGCTCCTTTCCCTCCACCATCTGCAGAGCTTTCTTCTTGGCCTTCAGGAACATGCCGTCCTGGCCGGATAGGCCTATGCCCTTGCCCCCATGCTTGCCGATGAGGTTGACAAGCTCTGCATTGATGTGACCAAGCAAGACCATGCGGGCAATGCTCAGGGTCTCCCGATCGGTCACCCGCAGGCCGCCTACGAACTCCGCCTTCTTGCCGAACTTCTCCATGGCCTGGGATATCTCCGGGCCGCCCCCATGAACGATGATGGGATGGATGCCGATATAGCGCAGGAGCACCACATCCTGAATGAAGTCCTCCAGCACTGCGGTGTCGGACATGATAGAGCCGCCGATCTTGAAGACCATGATGGAATCATAGAACTCCCGAATGTAAGGCAGAGCCTCAATGAGCACCTGTTCTCTCTTAACTGTCAATATTCATTCCTCTCGGATTTAGGGTTCCTCTACTCAATGGATATCAAGACATCGCCGGGAGCGACTGTAGTCCCTTCTTTGACATAGATCTCTCTTATCTTGCCATCCTTATTGGCCAGGATATTCTGCTCCATCTTCATCGCTTCCAGGACTGCTACTGGATCCCCTTTGGCCACCCGGTCGCCCTTCTTGACCTTATAGCGGATGACCACGCCCTGCATGGGAACGGTCACCCCATCAGTGGGAGCCTTGGGCTGGGCTTCTTGAATGGTCATGCCCGCTGGAGCCACCTTGACCAGATAGGCCTCGCCATCGATCTCGACATTGAGGGCCAGGGGCTCGGCTTTTAGGGAAGCTCCCAGATCCGATGCCATATCTTTTTTAACCAGGGATTCCTCTGTGGCTGCTCCCTTGAGGAACTTCAGGGCCACCTGGGGATAGAGGGCGTATGTGAGGTAATCCTCCTCCTTCTTGGCGAGGCCGAGGGCGTCAACTGCTTTCTTTGCCTCCTCATATTCGGGGGGCAATAGGTCTGCAGGCCGTACGGTGACTGCGTCCTCATCGCACAGGACCTTGATCCTGACCTTGGGGTCGATCATGGCGGGCGACTTTCCATACAGGCCTTTGACGTAATCCTTGACCTCTTTGGGAACCATCTTGTAGCGGTCGCCTGTGACCACATTCAGGACCGCCTGGGTGGTCACTATCTGGCTGGTGGGTGTGACCAGGGGAGGATATCCCAGATCCTTGCGAACCTTTGGCACCTCTGCCAGCACCTCCTCGTACTTGTCCATGGCCTTCTGCTCATTCAGCTGGCTGACCAGGTTGGAGAGCATGCCCCCCGGAATCTGATAGACCAGGACATTGGTGTCCACCCTGGAGGCGATGGCATTGAATACCGGGGCATAGATCTCCATGATCCGTTCGAAGTATCTTTTGATCTCAGTCAAGAGCTCTAGATCCAGGCCGGTGTCATAAGGGGTTCCCTTCAGAGCTGCCACCAGGCTCTCTGTAGCCGGCTGTGAGCTGCCGCCGGAGAGAGGAGACATGGCAGTATCCAGGATATCTACTCCTGCCTGGCAACCATGGAAGTAGCTCATCTGAGCCATGCCGCTGGTGCAGTGGGTGTGCAGGTTCACCGGGAGGTTGACCTCCTTTTTTATGGCCCGGATGAGGTCATAGGCATTCTTGGGGGTGATCAGGCCGCCCATATCTTTGATGCAAATGGAGTCGCAGCCAAGCTCTGCCAGCTGGACGGCGAACTGGGCAAATTGCTCATTGCTATGCACGGGGCTGATGGTGTAGCTTATTCCGGCCTGGACATGCTTGTCCATCTTCTTGGCAGCCTTGATCGATCGCTCCATATTTCTTATATCATTGACCGCATCGAAAATCCTGAAAATATCGACCCCGTTCTCGGCTGCTCGCTCCACAAATCTGTCCACTAAATCGTCTGCATAATGCCTGTAGCCCACCAGGTTCTGCCCGCGAAGCAGCATCTGCATAGGGGTGTTAGGCATGGCCTTCTTAAGAGCTCTCAACCTCTCCCAGGGATCCTCATTCAGATAGCGAATGCAGCTATCGAAGGTAGCTCCCCCCCAAACCTCCAGAGAGAAGAAGCCGACCTGGTCCATCTGCTCTGCTATGGGTAGCATGTCCCTGGTCCTCATTCTGGTGGCCAGCAGAGACTGATGAGCATCTCTAAAAACCGTTTCTGTAAGCATTACCCTGCCCATAAAGATCACCTCTTATTTGGTCCCTCTTTAAAATCCCTTCGCCTAATGAATATTATATCAAGAGCTTCCATCGATCAAGCTGCCATGGATCAAGCAACTGTCGCGAGCCCCTCCATTTTAGCCTGGCGGTGGTATTCCTCTCCTGAGAATCGCGATGCATTTTTTTTTTTAGCTGTAATGTGTTAAAAAATCTCATTAGATGACTAATTTCCACCAACTCTGCACATTTGCATAATATTTCTTAAAAGTTATTGCATAGAAGCTTTTTTTTGGGAATTGAATCAGAAAAGCCTCTAATATGCTGGCTGAACTTATCGCAAAGCGAATCAATGGCACTTGCGAAAGGTTTTATTAGCAATCAACTCAGGAGCTTGGGACTATTTGCCTGGAGCGATGCGAACGCAAATGCTTCTTTCTCTCTCTTTCAAAAGAACAGATGAACTAAATTTTTGCCGCTATTAAGTTATCTTGTGCTCGATTTGTACGGAAGTGTACAGCGGAAGTATCTATTAATAATACTACTGCCCTTTAAGGGTTGGAGCTGATTAGAGATGAGACTTAGAGTTGTAAGTGCTAGAAACGAGATATCAAACCTTAATCCAAATGAGAAGACAGTTCATCTGGCATTCAGGGCCAGCAATGTAGATTTTCTCAACTTGATGCAGAGATGCCCAAGGCTAAGAATGATTCAAGTACCACCCTCCTACCGTAAGACCATGTCCAACGCTATCCAGGTGTTCCTCGATATGCAGGGCATAGAGCTATTAGAGGGCGATGTTTGGGGCCACAGAAAGGATCTGGATGAGTACTTCACCGTGGATGATACCACTATCGATGAGATCCGTTCCCTTGCAGCCAGCGGGGCCAGCATGGACGAGGTGGCAAACCAGATTCAGAAAAAGGCCAGGCTCGGTCCAGAGCTGATCAAGTACATAGCCCGGACAAAGATCACCGCCTGATTCCGGCCCAGCCAGGTCTCAGGCCTGGCTTTGCCTTCTATTTCTGCACCAGTGACAGCTAAAATAGACCTGCAATAATTATAGAACTCTTAGAAGACACAGATTATTTTCGACTGAACTCTAAGCCCCACCAGACTCCATCGGGAAAGGTTCATCTCATCTGAATATATGATCTAGTTTTGTGAAGTGCGATGTACTGGTAGTGGGCGCCTCATCTGCCGGTGTGATGGCTGCCATATCCGCTGCTGAGGGTGGGGCCAGCGTTATGCTGCTGGACAGAAACCTCGGCCGCCTGCACCATGATGCCAATACCCTCTTCGAGGGAATGGCAGCAGTCTCTGGAATCGAGATCAAGGACTGTCTGCTGAAAAAGGAGCTAGAGGGCATGCGCATTCTCAGCCCCTCGGGCAGGGGGGTCACCATTCCTGCCAAAGGCTACTTCATAGACCGGGATGCCTTTGACCGCCACTATCTCCATCTGGCAGAGAAGGCAGGAGTCGCCCTTCTATCCGGTGAGGTCCGGAGCCTCCACCTGGAAGGCAATGGAAGGACGGTCGGCCTGAAGGGAGTCCAGATTCATGCGCGAGTGGTGATAGATGCCTCTGGGGTCCAGTCCGGCCTCTCGGAGAAGGCAGGCCTCAAGCCCATGCGCCACCCAGAGGATATAGCCTGGGCAGTGGAAGCAGATATAGAATATCCCTATCTGGGCGAGGAGATGTTCTTCCAGTACTGGGTGGGAAGCATGGCACCGGGCTGGAAGGCCACATTCTCGCCTGCGGGCGGCGACCTTGCCACAATAGGGGTCTTTGTGCGCGGCCACGGCCAAAATGTGCAGCCATTCTTCGATAGATTCAGCAGGCTCTTCAAGGCCCAAAAGGCTTCCCAGTACAAAAATATCGACCGGATGAAGGTACTATCTGTCAGGAGGGGAGGCGATCCCATATGCGTCATGCCAGGAGAGATGGTGGCCGACTCCCTGATGGTCGCTGGCGGCGCAGCCGGCCAGAGCGGCCTGGCCTACAGCATGCGAGCCGGCACCATCTGCGGCATAGTGGCGGGGGAAGCCGTCTTGAAGGATGATGTATCTCATCGCTCGCTCTCGGAATATGTGCGGCGGTGGAAGCGGGAGTTCTACTGGCAGTACCGCATGGGCCGGTCATCTCTTCAGACCCTCGGCCAGATGAAGGATGAAGAGATAGAAAGGCTGATTTGCGGCCTCTCTGGAAAGGGGCTCGTCTCCAAAGGACCCTTCTTCAAAAAAGCGCTCTATGCCGGGGCGCTCGTCACAATGATACGCCCTCAGACCCCCTATGACCTGCTTGTGAACCTCATACGATAGTGGTTTTTGCCCTTCTGGATAAATGGGCACTGGGCCGATGGATTGGAGGGCCGCCGAACCTCTGAGATTGTATACTCAAAATGGAGATGGCAGTATCCTTGGAAAAGTCCATTTAGCAAAAGATCGAAAAGGTCAGTTATGATCGAGCTGTCAAGCGACCCCTATGTTCTGAAGACCAGGAACACTCCTCTGACCGAGGCGGACTTCAGGATTCACCTTAACATAAACTGGTGTCGCGGAGTCCTTTTCAACGTGGTGGCATTGAAAAACTCAATCGCTGTAGTGGAGTATGATGCTATTCTATGGTCGGAAGACTCCATAATGTTCATTGAGTACAAGGATTCGCCCGCCGCCTATAAGGATCTCTCTTCCCGAAGGGTCCAGCAGATGAACAGCTTCGCCAAGAACATCGCCCGTGGCCTGGGATTCAAGAGCTTTAATTTCGTGGTGGTGGTAAAGGGTCTGGAGGAATCGACGAGCAAGGGTGGAGTGGTGGTCATGCCCCTGGTTGAGCTGGGAAGCTACCCGCCGAACTTCGTCTCATCAATCGCCGAACTGGAGTATCTTGATAAGATGATTGCCAAGTACTCACGGGCGGGTGAGGTGCAGTTTGCTTTGGATCTGGAAAAGCTCAGGAAGATCTTCGAGATAGAGCAGGCCTGAGGATTGGATCTGATGATGAAAATGAAAGGATACGGATGGTCGAACGGTGCTGCCTCCATTATAAATGCCGTGGCAACCTGGAAGGGCTCGGCCTTTGCCATCGAGCTTGTAACCCGGGCCGTGGTTGAGCTGGACCACTCTTCTGGAATCAAGGGAGAGGTCCCAGGGGTGGATACCCGCTTGATTGAGCGCTGTGTGGAGAGGGTCTTGGACCATCTGGGCCTTGAATACGGGGGTCGGGTGAGAACATCCAGCGAGATTCCCATAGCTAGCGGCCTTAAGAGCAGCAGCGCAGCCGCCAATGCCGTCATCCTGGCAACACTTGATGCACTTGACGTGGATATGGATCTGGTGAGTGCTGCCAAGATCGGGGTTGAGGCGGCAAGGGAGGTTGGAGTCACCATAACCGGCGCCCTGGATGACGCTCTCGCCTCGATGCTCGGCGGGGTGGTGGTCACAGACAATCGCGAAATGTCCCTCCTTCGCAGGGATGAGCTCAACTGCAGTGTTATGCTTCTGGTTCCCGATCAGAGGATCTTCTCCCGGGATACTGATATCTCTCGATCCAGGATCATTGCTCCGATGGCGGATCTGGCCTTCGATCTGGCCATGCAAGCCGACTATGGCCGGGCTATGACCCTGAATGGGCTGGCCTATTGCGCCGCTTTGGGCCTTTCGTCTGAACCCCTGATCCTGGCGCTGGAGAAGGGGGCACGGGGCACAAGCCTCTCGGGGACCGGGCCCTCTTATGCTGCTCTGATCGATGAGAGCAAGATGGATGGGCTTGAAGAGTCCTGGAGGGCATTGGGCGGAAGAGTGATAAGAACGAAAGCAAATAACAGGTGCGCATCCAGGGGGCAAGGATTTTGACGGATCTAAATAAATACAGGAGTGATATCGAGGAGGTCGACCAAACCATCATAGAGCTCATCGATAAACGAATAGGAATCACCAAAAGGATCTTCGAGGTCAAGAGGAGAGAGGGAAAGCCGATCCGCGATCCTGAGCAGGAAGGCCGAGTCTTGAGACGGGCGATGGACCTGGCCACGGAGAAGAATCTGGATGCTGGTGCCGTAAAAAATATCTACGAGATTCTGATCCGTATGAGCACCCAAAAGCAGCAAGAGCTTCAGGGCGAGAATCAGAGCTGAGCTCTCGATGAAACCCTTGATGTGATGGAAGGATTTTTGGCCAAAATTGATCTCTTGGAGCAGCCATGGTTGATATTGCTGTTATTTCGGGGTCCAAATCAGATCAGCTGATTGTGGACAGGATTTTGGGCAGGCTGAAGGATGAGGGCGTCTCCTTTGAGCATCGAGTGCTTTCCGCACACAGAAATCCCAAAGAGCTGGAGGGGTATGTATCTGGAACCGACGCCCACGTCTTCATCGCCGTTGCCGGCCTCTCTGCTGCCCTGCCGGGAGTCATCGCCTCCCAGACTCATCGCCCAGTGATAGGGGTTCCAGTTAGCGCGAAGCTGGGTGGCCTGGATTCATTGCTCTCCATTGTTCAGATGCCTCCAGGCGTTCCAGTGGCATGTGTTGGCATCGACAATGGTGAGAATGCGGCGTTGCTGGCTATTAGAATTCTGGAATCTGGAAGATAGCTATTTATACAATGTCCGTGAGATAACGGCTCAAAGGTGGGATAGGATGTACAAGCGGATTTTGATCGCCACAGATGGCTCAGAGAAATCTAAAGCAGCCGCTAAGGAGGGCATGGAGCTCGCAAAGGCGCTGGGAGCACAGGTCATAGCGCTCAATGTTGTCAACGAAGTCGTTATTGCAAGCGCCGTTCGCCAACTTGGATCAGATAGAAAGGATGTCGAGGCCAGGCTGAAGGCTGCAGGAGAGAAGGCAGTAGAAGAGCTCAAATCCATGGGTGCCTCTGCCGGCGTAAATATCGACACCGTGGTGAGAATCGGCGCACCCGCAACAGCAATCATAGATACCGCAGGGGCAGAGAAAGCCGATCTGATCGTCGTGGGAAGCCACGGGGAGTCCGGTGCCACTAAGCTATTGATCGGAAGCGTTGCACAGAAGGTTCTTTATTGGGCCACGATTCCTGTCCTGGTAGTGAGATGATCTGAATGGAAGCTCTAGTATTGGGAACTCCCTTGCTCTATGCCTCCTTTGCCATTGTATTCGTGGTGGGTGTAGTCCTGGGCTACTTTGTGATTAGCTTGATCGGCTCAAGCTGAAAGGTCGAGGAAGGTCACCGGATCACTCCGGTGAAAACTTTTTCTTTTTCATATTTAATTAAAAGGTGCTATCTTTTGAAACTGCAGAATAAAGCGAGCAGAATAAAAAAGAGTTGAGCCGATTTGACGGCAACGCCTCATTCTTTGAAATATCTGGACGCCGTCTCCAGGCTTCTGGCCATAAGATCTGCTGCCCGTTCTATATCATTTAAATTCAGCACCTCTACTGGCGAGTGGATATAGCGCGTGGCGACGCTGATCACGCCGGTGGGAATTCCGGATCGAGTTAGGTAAATGGAGGTGGCATCAGTCGTCCCGCCGTCCGAGGCCTCGAGCTGTACTGGAATCTCAAACTCCTTGGCCGTCCCCACCAGCCACTCAATCACCTGCGGAGTAGCGATCAACCCTCTTCCCGAGCCGTCGGCCACGACCAGTACTGGGCCTTTGCCCATCTCTATGGGCGCATCCTTCTTCTCAATCCCCGGATGGTCGCCGGGTATTGTCACATCTGATGCGATGGCGATATCCGGGTCCAAACCGAAAGCGGCGACCTTTGCTCCCTTCAATCCCACCTCCTCCTGCACTGCGGCCACTGCATAGATGGTTGATTTTGATTTGGTCCTCTTCAGAGCCTCGATCATCATAACCAGGCCGGCGCGGTTGTCGAAGGCCTTGCCAGTTACAGTGTCTCCATGCATCGGTACGAACTCTCGATCTATGGATATTGGCGTGCCCGGCAGGATCCCCAGCTCCTCTACCTCCACCTGGTTTGAGCAGCCGATATCGATGAACATATCTCTGGCCTCTACCACCTTCTTTCTGTCCTCATCCTTCATAACATGAGGAGGCTTTGAGCCGATCACGCCCACCACCGGGCCGGAGCTGGTATGGACGATGACTCTCTGATTTAGCAGGGTCTGGTCAAACCAGCCGCCAATGCGAATGAAGCGGATGAAACCCTTCTCATCAATCTGTTTTACCATCAGACCGATCTCGTCCGCATGGGCATCGATCATAATCGATGGGCGGTCTCCCTTTTTCGTGGCAATGAGATTGCCAAGCTTGTCCACTCTCACCTCATCTACATAAGGAGAGATCTCTTCCCGTACGATCTTCTGCACCGACCCTTCCCATCCGGATATGCCGTGGGCGTTGCTCAGCTTTTCCAGCAATGATTTGATGTCGCTCATTAAACCCACTCGTGATTATGGGAATAAAGTTTTTCCCTTCTCAGTGTCATCCAGATATCTGATAACGATGACCTCCAGAATACCAGGATTCTACAAGCTTCCTCCAAATGAGAGGCTCAAGGCTGTGGCAGAGCAAGTGGCAGTTGGATCAGAGGAGATCTCTCAGGTTGAGAGGGGTCTGGTCCTTGATCAGGCTGAGAAGATGGTGGAGAATGTGATCGGAATGTTCCAGGTGCCCTTGGGCATAGCCACCAACTTTGTAATCGATGGCCAGGAGGTCCTCATACCAATGGCCACTGAGGAGCCCTCGGTGATCGCCGCCGCGAGCAACGGCGCCCGCATGGCCCGAGGAGGGGGGGGTTTTTTAACCTCCAGCACCGGGCCGGTTATGCGCGCCCAGATCCAGGCCACGGGAATTGATGATCCCTTTGCCGCCCGCCAGGCCATCCTCCTCCACAAGGATGAGCTGATGGCGATGGCAAATGAGTTGGATCCCATGCTCGTCAAGTACGGTGGCGGGGTTAAGGACATCGAGGTTTATGTCATCGACTCCCGGCTGGGGCCAATGGTCGTCACCCATCTCATAGTCGACTGCCGGGATGCCATGGGGGCGAACGCGGTCAACACCATGGCCGAGGCTCTGGCCCCCAGGATAGAGCAAATAGCTGGGGGCCGGGTCTATCTCAGGATCATCTCCAATCTGGCTGATCTTCGTTTAGCCAGGGCTAAAGCGGTATTCAGGGCGGAGGATATCGGCGGCCCGGAGGTGGTGGACGGCATCATCCTGGCAGCAGAGCTGGCGGTGGTCGATCCCTATCGAGCGGCAACCCACAATAAGGGAATCATGAACGGGGTGACGGCAGTGGTTTTAGCCACAGGAAACGATACCCGGGCAGTGGAGGCAGGAGCTCATTCCTATGCCTCCCGAACTGGCCGCTACATGTCTTTAACCAGGTATGAGAGGAACAGGGATGGCGATTTAGTGGGAACGATTGAGCTTCCTGTTGCGGTGGGACTGGTGGGAGGAGCGACTCGGGTCCATCCGGTGGCTAAGACTGCAGTGAAGATCCTTGCGGTGAAAAGCGCAGATGACCTCTCCCGCAAAATCGCTGCGGTGGGCCTCTGCCAGAACTTTGCCGCCCTCAGGGCCCTGGCCTCAGAGGGAATTCAGAGGGGGCATATGTCTTTGCATGCCCGCAATGTGGCCGTCCAGGCGGGAGCGAAGTGCGACCTCATCGAGCTGGTTGCTGCCCGCATGGCTGCGGAGCGGAGGATCAATGTAGACCGGGCGGCTGAGCTGATACGGGAGCTGGAGGATCGTGGACAGGAGGGAGTTTGAAGACGAGGATCGGAGTCCTCGGCCCTGAGGGGACCTACTCTGAGAAGGCGGCTTTAATCTGGTCAGAGGGCATGCCCTCCACAGTCCTGGTCTACTTCAAGGACTTTGATGGAGTCTTGCAAGCTGTGGAAGAAGGCGAGCTGGACTATGGAATCGTCCCTTTGGAGAACAGCCTGGAGGGTGCGGTGACGGTGGTCAATGATCTTCTTCTGCGCTTGAATGTGGTGATCGTGGGAGAGGTTAACGTTCCCGTAAGGCACTGCCTGGTGGGCCAGGGAGAGAGCGAGATAAAGATCATCCTCTCCCATCCCCAGGCTCTGGCTCAGTGCCGCCAGTTCATAAGGGAGCACTATCCGGGAGCGGAGATCAGGACCACGGGATCGACCAGCCATGCCGCCCGCCTGGCCCAGGAATTTGGGGAGATGGCGGCAATTGCCGACTCAGGCGCAGCAGAAAGATACGGCCTCCGTGTCCTGGCCAGGGATGTCCAGGACGTTAGGGAAAACGTCACCCGATTCATAGTAGCAGGGCGGCAGATCCCCGGGGCCACGGGCAAGGACAAAACTTCGCTCATCATCCATTTGGCTAAGGACAGGCCGGGGGCACTTTATTCCATATTGCAGGAGTTCGCCCAACGCAGCATAAACCTGACCAGAATCGAGTCCAGGCCCAGCCGTCGCGGTCTGGGAGACTACTACTTCTATATCGACCTGGAAGGGCATCAGGATAACAGCGTGGTTTTGGATGCCCTGGAGAAAATTAGGGAAAAAGCGGGAATGGTCAAGGTTCTGGGGTCCTATCCCCTGGACAGCTGATTAGGATAGTTCAAAATTGCAGCCCTAGTGGTATATACGGGAATAAACCACAAAGAGCCCATGATCC
>NZ_DAKC01000081.1:0-895 GCF_002496465.1 Methanosaeta sp. UBA356
CCCCCGGTCCTTCACATGGGCTCATGCGTGGATATCAGCCGCATTCTGGTCGCTGCCGCCGCCCTGGCCAATGCTCTGGGAGTGGACATAAGCGACCTGCCAGCAGCAGGGGCAGCTCCAGAATGGATGAGCGAGAAAGCGGTATCCATCGGCGCTTATGTGGTCAGTTCCGGGGTGTTCACGGTCCTCGGAACCGTTCCGCCGGTCATGGGAAGCAAAGCAGTGGCTGAGCTCTTAACCTCCGGCGCAAAGGACGTGGTGGGAGCATGCTTTGCCGTGGAGCCCGATCCGGTGAAAGCCGCCAGCCTGATGATTGAGCATATCGATAGCCAGCGCAGGAAGCTGGGCCTGGCGTGATTGCGATGAAGGAGAATAAGGAGATATTCGTCCGCTTGGAGAGGTGCATGGGCTGCCGATCCTGCGAGATGGCCTGCGCGATTGAGCACTCCATCTCCAAGAACCTCATTTCTTCTATCTCGGAGAAGCCTGTGCCCGTTCGCCTGCTTTATGTGGAGAAGGCAGAGGGCAGGAATGTGCCCATGATCTGTCGGCACTGCCAGGATGCCCCCTGCGTTGCCGTCTGCCGCACCGGAGCCCTGGTTCAGGACTCGCTAAGCGGTGTGGTGGAACGCATTGAAGAGAACTGCATGGGCTGCTGGATGTGCGCCATGATCTGCCCCTACGGAGTTGTAGGCCGGAAGAAAGAGGTGAGAATGGCGGTTAAATGCGACCGCTGCAAGAGCCTGGAGGTTCCTGCCTGTGTGGCCGCATGCCCCACGGGTGCATTGATCTATTCCACTCAGAGGGAGTTTGCGGAGATGATGAGAAAGGAGGCCGCAGCTCGCATAGCCCGCGAGGCCAGGGGGCTGGCCAAGGCATAAATTTTTTTATTTTT
>NZ_DAKC01000081.1:1079-1323 GCF_002496465.1 Methanosaeta sp. UBA356
TTTTGCATCTCTTATTCTTCATGGTTCCTCAGTTTTCTCCGTTGCGTGAAATCTCTTTTCATGTGCTGCAATGGCATCCATTACAAGATCTCTGTATGCGGAAGTGGGAGGTTTTTTCAGGCCGATTATTAGGAGATCCCTGACGACGTCGCTCTTGCTGCGGCCAGAGGCCAATATGCGCTTCTCGATAGCCTCTAGAACATCATCTTCCACTAGTACAGATAATTGTTTCACAAGATGATAT
>NZ_DAKC01000081.1:1584-27269 GCF_002496465.1 Methanosaeta sp. UBA356
GAGATGGAGCGAAATCCTAATATACCATAATAAGGTATGTTATAATATGAAATCGGATACGGCAAAAACGGCTGTTCTCCAGGAAGAGACAAGGATTTTCAATACTCCGCAATGGATTATTGAGCACTCGAATTCGTATCAGTGGATGAAGAATAAGGGCTTCAAGACTGAGAATGAAATGCGCAAGTGGTGCTCGGACAATTACATAGAATTCTGGGATGAGATGGCCAGGACCTTCGTCGATTGGTTCAAGCCCTACACCCAGATTCTCGACGATTCCGAAAAGCCCCATTACAAGTGGTTTACTGGCGGCAAGGTCAATGTGGCCTACAATGCAGTTGACAGGCATGCCCACTCCGAGAAACGCAACAAAGTAGCTTACTACTTCGTCGGCGAGCCCGTGGGCGATGCAAAAGCTATCACCTACTATCAGCTCTATAGAGAAGTCAACAGGCTGGCCAACGCCCTCAAGAGCGTGGGAGTAGAGAAGGGAGACCGAGTTGTTACGTACCTTCCTATGATTCCAGAGCAGCCCATCACCATGCTGGCATGCGCCAAGATCGGAGCTATTCATACACTGGTGTTCTCTGGATTCTCCTCAGGCGGCTTGGCCAGCAGGGTCAACGATGCCGAGGCCAAGGTCGTCGTCACTGCCGACGGCTTCTACAGGCGCGGAAAACCCCTGCCCCTCAAGCCTAATGTCGATGAGGCCTTGAAGAACTCACCCTCCGTTAAGAAGGTGATAGTAGTCAAGAGGACAGGAGTCTCTGTGCCCATGACTGAGGGCCGAGATGTCTATTATGACGATTTCGTAGCTGGCCAGTCCACCAAGTGTGAAACCGTCCCGCTTGATCCGGAGGATAGGCTGTTCATTCTGTACACCTCCGGCACAACCGGCAAGCCCAAAGGTATTGAGCACGCTCACGGCGGATATGCTGTTGGTGCAGCCCAGACAACCTCATGGGTGCTGGATGTCCACGATGATGACGTCTACTGGTGCACGGCTGATGCAGGCTGGATCACCGGACACTCCTACGTGATCTACGGTCCGCTGATCCTGGGTGCCTCCAGCATCCTGTACGAAGGCTCTCCCGACTTCCCGGATCTGGGCCGCTGGTGGTCCATCATTGAGGAGTATGGCGTCTCTGTATTCTACAGCGCACCCACCGCTGTAAGGATGTTTATGAAATCCGGTGAGGAATTCGTCAAGAAGTACGACCTGTCCAGCATCAGAATTCTGGCATCGGTAGGCGAGCCGCTTAATCCAGAGGCCTACATGTGGTTCAGAAAGAACATAGGCTCCGACCAGGCACCTATCATGGATACCTGGTGGCAGACCGAGACAGGATGCCATGTCGTTGCACCGCTGGCCATGACACCTGAGAAGCCGGGTTCGGTCTGCTTTCCGCTGCCAGGCATGAACACCGATATCTACGACGAGGATGCCAACTCGGTCCCACTGGGCTACGGGGGCAATATCGTCCAAACGGCCCCCTGGCCGTCCATGCTCCGCGCCTTCTTCAGAGATGAGATCAGGTACAAGAAGGAGTACTGGGATATGTACTGGCAGGTCAAGCCCGGCACATACCTGGCAGGAGACAAGGCCACCCGTGACAAAGACGGATACTGGTGGATCCAGGGCAGAATAGATGATGTGCTTAAGGTAGCAGGACATAGAATATCCAACGCTGAGGTTGAGTCCGCTGCAGTATCTCATCCCAAGGTCGCAGAGGCCGCTGTTATCGGTGAGCCCGATGAGGTCAAGGGCGAGAAGATCGTTGCATTCATTATTCTCAAGGAAGGTGTGGTTGAGGAGGAGTCGCTCAAGAAGGATATCTCCACTCACGTAAGGAAGGTCCTGGGCCCGGTTGCTTATCCAGACAAGGTCTATTTCGTCAAGGATGTGCCCAAGACCAGGTCCGGCAAGATCATGCGCCGCGTCATCAAGGCCAAGGCGCTGGGCAAGGATACCGGTGATGTATCAGCACTATCCAATCCGGAGGCGGTAAGCAGCATACCACAGATAAATTAGCCAGAAACCATACCTCCTTTTTTTCGCCGCTGAAACGAGCCTTTTCCATGAAATCCTGCAATAACTGGACTTGCTCCGCCCACCTATACAATGGGCGTCAGGCTGATCCTATTCCTGTCCTCCAAAATCATATTGTAGGGCTCAGTCCTGGGTATGACCCCATAGAGGCAGAGCCCTCCGTTCAGCTCATTTACCAGGAAATAGGTGTCTGCGGTGTGAATGGCCATGTTCATGCTCTCCTGGCCGCTCTTTACCACCAGCACATTGATGTCGTTGGTCTCCTTCCAGTTTCTGATCATCAGGTTGGTCAGATTCAGCGATTCCTTGTAGCCGAAGGAGAACTCAATGGAGTCCAGGCCGATTATGTTCAGAATGGGACGGCCAGTCCTTTCTCGCAATGCATCCCACTTCTCCAGCAGATCCTTTCCCCAGGCCCTGGCGTCATCCCCCTCCGGCTGGGAGACGATAACATTGGTGGGCACAAAGATGTCCCTTGAACTGAGCTGATAGCCGATGCTGGGGAGGATGAACACTCCCCGGCCGTTCTTGATGGCATTTGAGGCCAAGGCGGTCAGCATCTGATAATACCTTTTGCCCACTCCATGATTAATCTCCAAGACGTTGCACGAGCCGTACTTCAGACCGCCGGTGACGATATCCAGGTCGGGGATGCCGGTAGATATTCGGTCTTCAGAAGGATCGGGAACCCTCACCCCATCGCTGACGATTCGCGCATCATTATGTTCCCGATAGGGCTCAAAAAACCTGAACCGGCCATTGTGCAATGTGACAGTGTAGGTCTTCTGATTGATCTTGACCCCGCGCAGCTTTTCTAATTTGATCTGCCGGACGTAGCGGTTCCTCATGTTCCCTCCGGCGTGGCCGGGCAGATTGAACTGCTCCATGGTCACCACCCCATCGACGATGTAATCCAGGGGCATAACATCAGCGAACTCGGAGACGAAAACGAGGTGAGTGTCCAGATCACGGGCAAACTCACAGATGTTCTGCTCGAAGCTGTGCTGAGAGGTGCCTATCAAGTGGGAGGTGTAGTTGAGGACTGCATCCCAGCTGTCGATGATGATCATGGGATTGTCCATCTCCTCCGTCTCCTCGAAGAAGAGCCGAAAGAAGTCCATGACCGCATAATAGTTGGATAGATCCTTGCTCGTCTTATTCAGGCTACCCAAGAGCTTGGTTTGAGTGGCATTGACCACGTTCCTGGGCATGAGGACCTTCTCGATCCAGGGATTTGTGGCATAGAGCCGCGCTGGATCCACTCGAGTGGATATGTATATTCCGTTTCTCTCTTCGCATAGGCTGCTCATGATCTCCAGGGCGAGGGTGGTCTTGCCCGTCCCCGGCATGCCCTTGATGAGAAGCGTCTGGCCTTTATCGATATGAAAGAATTCTTTGACCTCCTTAGGTATGGAGGGCTGCTCATTGCTTTGCATATAATTCATCCTCCATCAACTCTCTGTGGTATCACATTCGCATCTCTTGGCGCGCTTCAACAGTTTGCATATCTGTTCCGTTTTGACCCGAAATGAGAAATAGATAGTCTCGTCCTCGCCGTTATGAAAATCTATGTCCATCATGGGAAATGCCTCCGCATTCATCGCCCCTTCCTTCCTTTCCCCATGCCTCGCGCTCGTGTTTCTCGTCCTCCAGAGCTTTGAAGGTCCCACCTCCACGAACTCGACCTCCCCCTCAGAGCTGAGCATAGAGAGATACTTAATCACTGTAGTCTTGCTGACCCTTGCCTTTTTGGCCACATCAACCGTGGTCAGGCCCACCTCAGACTCCCCTATGACTTCCAGGATTCTCTCCTTGTATGAGGCCATTTAGTGCCACCATCTCTTTGTATGACCAAATTCCTGCGAAGTAGTTACCATTTCAGATCACGCATGTTTATCCTGTATCATGATATTTCAATTTTTCATAGCCATTTAAGTGAGAGACATTCTTGTGGAAATCAGAAACAATTATATGCCGATCTGTCAACCCAGAAAGATATGCGGATCAATCCATCATCAGATCTGCAGGAGCCATATGGCTGAGGAATGCAAAAAAATCGAATGTGACTATGCGAATCAGGGGTATCTGGATCCCTGGCCGCCGGTTCGAGGCGAATATCGGTTAGGCGACCCCAGAGCAGGAGTGGCGGTGGTCACTTTAGCCAGCGTCTTCAACCCCAGGGGTACAGCCATATCCGGACCCTGCAAGACTGAGAACCTGGGATTGGAGAAGATAGTGGCCAATGTGATCAGCAACAGCAACATAAGGTTTCTCATCGTCTGCGGAGTGGAGTCGAAGGGCCATCTGCCAGGAAATACTCTGCTCGCTCTCCATAAAAATGGAATCGATGAGAAAGGGAGGATAATCGGATCGAAGGGAGCGATACCCTTCATTCAGAACCTCTCCGTTCAGGCCGTCGAGCGTTTTCAGCGGCAGGTGGAGCTTATAGACAGGATTGGCCTGGAGGACATGAAAGAGATTGAAAGGCTAGTCTCCCAATACAATCACCTCGCAATGCCTTTTCCAGAGGAGCCCTACCAGGTGATCAAGAGAAAGGCGGCCCGTCAGGAGATGTTATCAGGCGATAGCGATCTAACATTTGGAGCGGGAGTCAGCATGGACACGGCCATATGGCTGGTTGCTTCCGAGGGATGAGATCATGTTCCGGTTTAAGAATGAGCAGACCATAGTGAATGTGGCCGGGGTAAGGTTCGGAGGCCAGCCCGGAGAGCTGCCAACCGTCCTTTGCGGCACCATCTTCTATCAGGGGCACAGGATTGTGGAGGATGATGAGCGAGGAATATTCGATCGGGCCGCAGCGGAGAGGCTAGTTCTGCGCCAATCTGAGCTTTCCAGTGAGACCGGTTGCCCTTTTGTCCTACATATCTATGCCCGGACCGTTTCCGCCCTGCAGAAGTATCTGGATTTTGCGGAAGAGGTCTGGTCGGGGCCGTTTATCGTCGACTCGGCAGAGAGGAGCACTCGCTCTTTAGCCCTATCGCTGCTCTCGGAATTGGGGTATGCAGACAAGGCCATATATAACAGCATAAGCATTGCCACAGATGATGCCGAGGCCCGGGCCTTGCTGGAGAATGAGGTTGACAGCGCCATCATCCTCGCTTACAATCCCGGTGAGCCGGGAGTGGAAGGAGCCATGCGGATCTTGGAGAATGGTGGCCTGGTGAGAGACGAGGGGCTGATACCCCTGTCAAAGAGGCTTGGGATCAGCAACATTCTCATCGATCCAGGGGTGGTGCCGATGGGCAGCGGAGCGGGGTCCTCTCTGCGCTTCTCGGTGGTTGCCAAATCACGCCTCGGACTGCCTGTTGGCTCGGGAATTCATAATGCAGTCAGCTCCTGGCAGTGGCTCAAGGATAGGATGAAGAGCAACCGAAGCTGCTGCGATGCCGCAGCTGCCTGCATGCAGCTTGCCATGGGAGGCGACTTTCTCCTCTATGGACCCATTGAGAGCGGCGAGGTCATCTTTCCGGCAGCGGCCATGGCCGATATTCTGGTGGCAGAGGCGGTAAGGGATCTGGAGGTCTATCCCGAGGCCACCCATCCCATCTTCCGCCTGGTTTAGTTTCAGCTGGGATCTTCTGGAAAGGATTTATACCCAAAAGGAGAAGTCTTGGGCATGTATCTGTCTCGCGATGAAGAGGCCATATACCGGGGAGATCGGGGGGAGACCCTCCGGCGGATGATGGAGATCCTGGTCGCCCTGGGCGACATTTATGGGGCAGAGAGGCTCGTGCCTGTGAGATCGGTGCAGATCGCCGGGGTCTCCTACAAGAATATCGGGGACGCTGGCCTGGAATGGATATCCGATCTTGAGGGCCAGGTGGTCGTTCCCAGCATTCTCAATCCTGCCGGGATGGACCTTTTTCGCTACAAAGAGATGGGAATCAGCGAGGAATTTGCCTCTAAGCAGCGGGAGACGATAGAGGCTTACCGCCGGCTGGGTGTGATCATCGACTGCACCTGCACTCCATATCAGATCTATGATAGTCTGGCCGAACGGGGAGACCACCTGGCCTGGAGCGAGTCCTCAGCGGTCTGTTATGCCAACTCGGTTATTGGCGCCCGGACCAATCGGGAGGGAGGACCATCTGCCTTGGCTGCTGCCTTGATCGGCAAGACCGCTTTATATGGCTACCATCTGGATCACAACCGGCAGCCCAGCCATGTCATCGAGGCGAAAGCGGAACTTGAGGGCTCTGACTATGGTGCTCTTGGATTTCTGGTTGGCAAAGAGGTCGGGGATGGAGTTCCCCTCTTCCGTCTTCGCTCTTCTCCCACTAAAGACGAGCTAAAGGCCCTGGGGGCAGCGATGGCTGCCAGCGGCTCAGTGGCCCTTTATTATGTGGATGGCGTCACGCCCAAGCCGCCCGAGCCTACCGCAAATTATGATGGATGCGAGAGGATCAGCATCGAGTGGGAAGAGATCGAGGCGGTCTATGATGAGCACGGGGGAGACGATGCCGATATAGTGGCCCTGGGTTGCCCTCACTGCTCTGGAGAAGAGCTGGAGAGGATAGCCGATCTCCTGGCCGGGCAGAAGGTGAAAAAAGAGATGTGGGTCTGCACCGCCCGGAAGATCAAGGATGCCTGCCCCGATCTGGTTGCCAGGATCGAATCATCCGGAGCCAGGGTTTTTTGCGATACCTGTATGGTGGTTTCGCCCGCAACAGAAGGATTTGAAAAGATGATGGTCAACTCCGGCAAGGCCCTGGTATACCTGCCCGGGCTGGGGGGGGTGGATGCTACCTTCGGCAGCCTGGAGGAGTGCATCGATGTTGCTTTGGGGAGGAAGAGATCGTGAGGGAGATTTCCTGCCATAAGGTGGCCTCAGGCTTTGCCAGCGGCCCGTCACTGGCAACGAAAATGGCCATCTCATTTCTGGGGAATATCGACCCCAGGACGGGAATGGTGGTCGATCCCGGCCATGAGCTATATGGCGAGAGCATCAGCGGCAAGGTGCTCATATTCCCCGGAGGAAAGGGATCTACGGTAGGCTCTTATGTCATCTATCAGCTAAAGAAAAGAGATCTGGCCCCCGCGGCCATGATCAACCTTCGCTCTGAGCCAATCGTGGCCGTAGGCGCCATCATCAGCGGCATCCCTCTGGTGGACAGGGTACCGTCCGACATCCTTCAGCTGAAGAACGGAACCTGTATCGAGGTTGATTCCGATCGAGAGCTGATCAGGATCCTGCCTTAACCAAAAGATCGATAGCTGTATCTGGAGAGGGTTTCGCTGAATTATGGGGTGAGTTCAGGCAGAGGATATGGCCTCTGTTCCTCTGCATCTCCATGGTTGGGTCAGTGCGTAGCGGTTCACCACTGAGGCACAGAGACATAGAGTTTTTGCGATTCAAGTTCACCCATAGCAAATAGCGAGGAGCCTCAGGAGATCGGCATGAGTTCGATCAGAACCTTCCGAAGAGATCCTGCTTTACGAATCCTCGTTCTTTCTTTTGCCTTTCCATCATGGCGGCATCGATGGCCTGGCGATAGAACTTGTCAGTATACTCCTTGGCCATGCGGGTGGCAGAGAAGTTTGGACCGTTCATCCTGATGGCCTCCTTCATCACCGTCACCCAGCCATGAGGAATGCCATCCTCGCCCAGATTATAATACAGTGGCACTATATCCTTCTCCAGAAGAGTATAGATAGAGGCTGCGTCCTTGGCATCTCTCTGTAGCCCATCATCCGCACCAGAGAACGCCCAGCCGTTTTTGCCATTGTACCCTTCAATCCACCAGCCGTCCAGGACGGATAGCTGGGGAACGCCATTCACCGAAGCCTTCATTCCGCTGGTTCCGCTCGCCTCCATGGGAGGGATGGGGTTGTTCACCCAGACGTCGACGCCATGCACCAAATACTGGGCCAGCAGCTCATCATAGTCTTCGACAAATGCAATCCTGCCACCGGATACTCTATCCTTGGCGGCATTGAATACCTGCTGGAGGAGCATCTTGCTCTGCTGGTCGTCCCCATGCGCTTTTCCTGCAAAGATGATCTGAACCGGTCTCCAGGGATCATTGAGAATCCTTCTCAGCCGATCCATATCCTGCAGGAGAAGGGTAGGTCGCTTATAAGAGGCGAAGCGCCTGGCAAACCCCAGGGTGAGGGCGGCGGGATCGAGCAACACTCCAGAGGCCATGATCTGGCCTGGTTCGGCACCACCTTCCAGCCATTTGTTCCGCGCTCGCTCCTTTATCTTGGTGATCAGCATGTTTTTCATGGCATTATGGTGGTTCCAGATGATCTCATCCGGAATCTCGCAGACCAGCTCCCAGATGCGGCTCTCATCATGCTCCTCCAGCCAGGTCCTGCCCATATAGCGGCTGAAGATGTCATAACCCAGCCGGCGATCGATCCAGGTAGGGACATGAATCCCATTGGTGACATAATCGATGGGAACCTCATCCACAGGAAGATGAGGCCACAGGGGCTGCCACATGCTCCTGCTCACCTCTCCATGCTTCTTGCTCACAGCATTACGGTAGGCTGAGTTGCGAAGAGCGAAGGCGGTCATATTGAACTCACCAGGCCGGTCGGGATTGAGACCCTGTCTCAAGAACTCCTCCATAGAAAGATCCAGGGTTGGAAGATAGGATGAGAGATACTTTTCCAGAAGCGGATAGGCAAAAGCATCGTGCCCTGCAGGAACCGGGGTGTGGGTGGTGAACACTGTGGTATTTCTGACCAGCTCAGAGGCTTCGCTGTAGTTCATCCCCTGCTCGACCTTTTCTCTGATCCTCTCCAGCACGGCGAACGCGGGATGGCCCTCGTTCAGATGAAGGACGGAATAATCCTCGCCCAGAGCCCGCAATACCCTTGCCCCGCCGATTCCCAGGACAATCTCCTGGCGCAGGCGCATCTCCCGGTCGCCGGTGTAGAGCCGGTCGGAGATGATCCGGTTCTGCGATTCGTTGGCCTCGCTGGAGGTATCTATCAGATAGAGCTTGGTCCTTCCCACCTGAACCATCCAGACCTCAAGTGTGAGGGGAGGGTCCATGACTGGAACCTTGACCGAGAGTGGGTTTCCATCCCCGTCCAGCACCTTGTGAATGGGCGCATTCTCTCTGTCCAACATCTCGCAAGCCCCAATCTGCCAGCCGTCTGCTGAGACCATCTGGCGGAGGTAGCCTTGGGGATACATGAATCCCAATCCTACCAGAGGGATGCCCAGGTCACTGCACTCTTTCAGGTAGTCCCCGGCCAGGAATCCCAGACCGCCGGCATAAAAGGGAAGGGCATGATGCAGGCCGTATTCTGCTGAGAAGTAGGCAATAGCACATCTCTCCGGCTCACGGCTGCCGGCACAAAACCAGCTAGTTTCAGGCTCCATATAGCCCTCGAACCTGGCCATAACAGAATCATAATGCCTCAGAAAATGAGTATCATTTGATGCAACTTTGAGCATATGCGCATCCATCTGGTTGAGCATCTTTACTGGATTGTGGCCGCTCAGATGCCAGCCCTGCCTGTGCAGGAGCTTAAATAGCTCTCTGCCCTCAGGGTGCCAGCTCCACCATAGGTTGTAGGTCAGCTTTCTTAATCCGGCGATCCTCTCCGGCAGATGGGGAAATTTGTCGTTGATGCCTTTCATGATCTGTTTCAGCTCCAAGCAGTTTCCATGCGTTTTTTCTCAATGATATAGCCTTCGATATCAGATGATATGGCCATCTGATGGTCATACAAGCCCGCAGAATGGTATTTGCATAGAATATCGTCTTACTCCCCACAAAAGACATTCTGCGTGGAGAAGACATTGTAAAATGTCTCAATCTTGCCCTCAGGATATACCACGGATAGCTTCTCTATCCCCTTTTTCAGCGGTTTATCCTTTGAGCCAAAAGGACAGGAGTAAAATAGGTAGAAGTCATCGATATTCTTTCCCGCCCCGTTGACCTGAAGAGCCGCACCATTCTCGTCTGCCTTTATGAGCTTCACATCTTTGTACCCACCCAGGAAAGAGATCAGGTCCGGCTCCAAATGCCGGCATCCCAAAGCGAGCACATAAAGGCGGGTGAAGGTATCCAGAGTGTAATTCAGTTCAAAGGTGGCGCGATCTTTGTCCAGATGCATTGTGACATCCCTGATCTCAATGCACTCACCACTAACGCTGCCGCCGATTAATAGGACTATTGTCATTGATAATAATAAAGTTAAGGCAATATCTCGCATCTTTACCCATTTGTCCTTAGGATCGACGGCAGAATCAATATCAATCCCATTATTATTATAAATATTATGAACATTATCTGTTGCTTTCTCTGCGCTGACTTATATTTCGACTCGCAGAGCTCATCGCAGAAGTTCTCGTCTGCGCGCACTGAATTGCCGCAGACCAGACAGTGTTTGTGCGGCACAATATCTGTCATTTAATCATCGTCCATTGGTAACAAGGAGGGAGAGTAGATAAGGTTTTCCTCTTATCCATAAACCAATGAACTTGCTGCACTTGATGGGGCGAGCTGATTCAGCAAATGGACGAAAGTTGAGCATTGATTGACGAAATTTCAATTTATAGCCAGAGATCTCAGCATATTTTTTGGGCATGATCAACGACCGCCATTCAATCCCATAGCTCGATATTCAGTTCTGCGAATTACGAAAAAAGAAAATAAAGAATTGCATTGATACACCTTCAGGAACGAGACGATATCAAACGCAGATTCCTCATTATTTGTATAACTATCAAAAAAACATTATTAAATGGGCCGCACATTTTGGCACACTTTCTTAGATTTTTCATTCATCATGGAAAGAAATCCGAGACTATTTTTCCACGGGAAATAAAGGGGTTGGGAGAACTGTCTCTTCCTCTCCTCAATTGCATTAACTATAAAAGGTGCCTTGGCAAGTAGTAGTCATGCCAAGATTACCATTGATCATCTTCATGGCCTTGCTCATCTGGCTTTCTCCGGTTAGCGGCGCGAGAACTTATATCGTTGATGATGACGGTTTCTCTAATTACAAAACAATTCAAGATGCCGTCATCGCAGCCAGTGATGGCGATACGATATACGTCAAGCCAGGAAACTACAGTGAGGAGGTTATCCTGAACAAGAGCCTAAGCCTTATGCCTCTGATAGGAGAGATCGGCCCCATAATTCTCTCCGGCCAGGGCAAAGAGACAGGAATGACAGTATCTTCGGACGGCTGCAACCTGGAGGGGCTCACATTTCAAGGTTATTCTGGTGCGGCTGTTCATCTTCTCTCCCGAAAAAACCGCATTGAGAATAATGTCTTCGAGGATGCCAGCCCGGCAATTCTGGCAAGCGGCTCGGAGGGAAATTCGATAAATGGAAACCTCATAATGAATTGCCAGGGCGGGGTGGCACTGAGAGATGCATCGGAAAATAACAGCATAGACGGAAATGAGATCACCAGCTGCAATATCTCTATATTCTTGGGAGAGGCGGATGGAAACAGCATCATTGAGAACAATATATCAGATGCTTATTGGGGCATATGGCTTGATAACTCCAGCCAGGTCCAGATTGAGGGAAATGATATTCAGAGCAGAAGCCATGGCATCCTGCTGCTAAATGGCAGCGGCCTTTATGTCAGCGACAATCTGGTTATGATTGACGATGCAGGCAATTCCACCAGCAGGGCCTCACTTCTTGCCAATGTCAGCGATGTTGTCTTTCAGAGAAATAAGATCGATGGAGGTGAAATCGGTCTGGCCGCTCTTGATTGCCAAAATACTGAGCTGCTGTATAACAATATCACCCAAAGCAATAATGCCATCTACATACAGGATGCATACGGTCTAAATATCAATAACAACAGCCTCATTGAGGGGGATTACGGCATAAGAGTGGACAACTCCAGCCAAAATTCAATCATCGGAAACCTGGCAAGAGACTTTGTCATCGCCCTAGATATCGGCGCGGCTGAAGATAACCGGATCTTGAAAAACCAATTTGTGGGCATAACCGATGCTGCAATGCAAATCACATCGTCTGGCAACTGCAAGATCTTGGAAAACGAGTTTACCGATGGCTTCCGAGGGATCATGCTCATAGAATCTCCCGCTAACCTTCTCCAGGATAATCGCTTCCAGAATGTTACCTGGAGCCTTTATGTGGAGAGCCAGACAAAAGAGGGATTCAATAACAGTATAGATGAATCCAATGTGGTCGACTTCGTCCCTATAGCCTATCTCTTTGACCAGTCTGAGACGCAGATCAGGGATAGGCAACTGGCCCATCTCACCATGGCATACTGCAGGAATATGGCAGTAGATAATATCACAATAACCCGCGATGCCGTCTTCCTGTTCGATTCAATGAACAACAGCATCATCAACAGCAATATCTCAGAATGCTTTGGCATGCGGCTCATAAATTCATCCGGAAACGATATCCTGGGCAACCTCTTTAATGGCAATGGATACAGTGGCTTGTTCCTGTACTCATCGGATGGGAATCGGATTGAGAAGAACGTCGCATCGGAAAACGAACAGAACGGCTTATCGCTCCTTTCCTGCAATCAGAATATCATTCGCGATAATTCTGTCCAGAAAAATCTGGTCACAGGAATCTGGCTGAATCTCTCGAATGACAACCAGATCTATGAGAACAATATCACTGCCAATTCCCTTGGCTCTCAGCTATCATTCTCCACCGGGAATACAATCTATCACAACAACTTCATAGATAACATAGAGCATTCGATAGATACCGAAGGCGGCAACAGCTGGGATGCCGGCAACAACACGGGCGGAAACTACTGGAGCGATCATTCCGCCAGGGGCAACCCCAGCAGCGACTGGCCCAGATCGATCAAAGGAGGAATTGCAATAGATAACTATCCCTTCCAGGATGTTAATGGCTGGCTGGCAGCATAGATTGCTGCCCGAGGCCATTTCGGATTTGCATAATTGCTGCCGGTCGAAACCGCAATCTTCTTAAGATGATGATGGGATATGATTGGAGCATGGCAAGAAAAAAGAATGAAGGAAGCGGCCTCCAATCATCAGCCGGCCTGATGCGATACTTTGAGGCCGATGATGACTCGATCAAGTTCAGCCCCAAGATGGTGCTCGGCGTCTGCATTGGCGCGGGCGCAGTCGTTATGGGCCTGAATATCGCCTTTGGCCTCTGGCCTTAGTCCCGTCCTGGATGGCAGGGAATTATAATCTCTTTTTGGCAGTTTTATTTAAATAGCTGGGCTTTTGCACTCTGCGCTATATTGATTTGGTCTGGCCGATTCTAAACAAATTCAGACAGGACCTCTTTCAGGTCCTTCAAGAATAGGTCGACGTTTTCATGGCTCATATGCCCCATGAGGATAAGCCGCAATGCTCTGTTTGGTTCCCGGGTTATGGAGACGTGCCAGTCGCGATCCATAAGCCTCTCACGAACCTTAGAGGGCTCTGGGACCCTTAAAGCGACCACATTCATCACCGGTTCGATCAGTGGCTCAACGCCGATCTCCTTTGCCCCCCGGACCAGATGATCTGTTAGATCCATGCAATAGCCGACCATCTCCCTGAATCCCTCCCTGCCCAGGTGCATCATCACCGCATAGGTGGCAGCGGCTGCAGCACCGCTCCTGGTGCCGGTCAGGGAAGCCTGTCTAGCCTTGGTGAGATAGTGGGTCTCGGTCTCCAGGGCGTTCATGCACTCCTGGCTGCGAAAGAGCAGGCCGCCGGCGGGAATGGTGGCAAGCCCCATCTTATGTGGATCTATTGTGATTGATTTGACCCCTGGCAGGGAAAAATCCCAGGCAAAGGATCTATCCAGGAATGGGAGGACGAATCCGCCAAATGCCGCATCGACGTGCAAGTGAACACCCCATTCAAGGGCCAGATCGGATAGCTCTTCGATCGGATCCACCTGTCCGAACTCCGTAGTTCCCGCTATTCCAACCAGGGCTGCCGTATGCTCGTCGATCAGCGACTCCACTGAGGAGAGATCGACCCTGAGCTGGGAATCGAGTTCTGCTTTACGCACCTCCAAAGAGAGAAGATCTCCGATCTTGTCAAATGAAAAATGAGCCGATGCAGGAACGACGATATTTCCCCCACACTTGCCGGACTCGTTCTTGGCCGCCCGAATGGCCTGGATGTTCGACTCAGTGCCACCGGTGGAGATATAGCCCCGGGCCAGAGGGCAGCCCAGGAGCTCTCCCAGCATGCGAACTACCTCTTCTTCCAGCCCTGCTACGCCCGGAAACAGCCCCGGATCTCCCAGGTTGGTCTCCAGAAACATGTCATGAGCCTTTATCGCTATAGGATGGGGACGGGTGCACATGGTGGAGAGGAAGCGGTCATAGCTGTAGTCGCGCTCTCTCGTCCTCTCCAAAATGGCCATTACCTCATCTGCAGGAAGGGCCTTCTCTCTCATTTCGGATCTTTGACCTGACTTGTTGACCTTTTTGGCTATCTGCCTGATTTGGTCCCTGTGCTTCAATCTCTATTTCTCAGAGCATCCAGGATCAGGATCTTCTCGCTCCTGGCCACGGTATCCCTGACGGTGGCCACGGCATCGATGTTAGCGGATATGCTGGTGATGCCCATCTCGACCAATTTTTTGGCCATCTCCGGATAGGAGCCAGCCTGGCCACATATGGAGGTCTTGACTCCCGCTTCGCGGCACTGCTCCACCACATACTCGATCAGCTTCAGGACGGCGGGATGAAGCTCGGAGTACAGCCCGGCCACATTCTCATTGTTTCTATCTACTGCCAGGGTATACTGAGTGAGGTCGTTGGTGCCAAAGGAGATGAAGTCTATTCCATCCTCAATGAAGTCCTCAATGGTCAGAGCGGCGCCTGGTGTCTCGATCATGACTCCTACATCGATCTTATCCAGGTCCAGGCCCTCGTCCCTCATTATGGATTTGGCCTTCTGGAACTCGCTGACATGTTGGACCATGGGCAGCATGATGCCCACATTGGTCAGGCCCATCTCATGCAGCCTCTTGAAGGCTTTGACCTCCAGGCGGAAGTGATCGGTCTCGGTCATATCCCGCCGGATGCCCCTCCAACCCAGCATGGGGTTGTGCTCATGAGGCTCTCCTTCTCCGCCTTCCATGGCCCGGAACTCGTCCGTGGGGGCATCCAGAGTGCGCACCCAGACCGGCCGGGGATAGAAAGCATCGGCAACGACCTTGATGCCATTGACCAGCTCCGATATGTACTCCTCAGTCTTCCCGCTCCTGATATACCAGTTGGGTGTCTTGCCCATGCCTAAGATCATATGCTCGATTCTGAGCAGGCCCACCCCATCGGCCTGGGTAGCAGCTGCCGCCTCTGCCCTGTCCGGCTCGCTGACATTGACCTTGATCTCCGTGGCGGTCACTGGCTTGGAGTAGAAGACGCCTCCTGCAGTCGCTGGAATGGCAGCCTTCGCTGGCGCGGCCTGAGCCACTATGCCCTCGTAGACGATCCCCTTGCCCCCATCCACGGTGATCTCCATGCCGTCCTTCAAAACGCTGGTGGCCTTCTTGGTTCCCACCACTGCAGGACAGCCCAGCTCTCGGCTGACGATGGCTGCATGGCAGGCCATTCCGCCCTCATCGGTGACGATGGCACCGGCCCGCTTCATCCCAGGAACCATATCCGGCATGGTCATCTTGGTGACCATGATGTCGCCCTGCTTGATCTTGTCCAGGTCTCTGCCGCTGGTGATAATCTTCACAATGCCACTGGCCACACCTGGTGCTGCACCAAGCCCGTTCAAAAGGATCTTGCCGCTGCCGGATGCTGCTGGGCCGGCTGCCTTCTTCTCGCTGCTTATGGTGGTGATGGGACGGGACTGGAGGATGTAGATCTTGTTCTTCTCCACACCCCACTCGATATCCTGAGGGAGGCCGTAATGCTCTTCCAGGATCTCGCCGTACCTGGCCAGCTCGATTATCTCCTTATCGGTGAGGACCACTGCCTCCTTCTTCTTGGCAGGGACCTTGGCAGTGGTGGTCTTATGGGTCTTGGCATCTCTGGTGATCATGATCTCTTTGGTGGCGATATACCTGTTCACTATCTTCTTGGTCTTCCGGTCCACCACATAGTTGTCCGGTGATACGCTGCCACTGACTACTGACTCCCCCAAACCCCATGCTGCCTCAATGACCACCAGCGGCTCGCCAGTGCTCGGCTGGGAGCTGAACATCACTCCTGCCTTCTCTGAGTCCACCATCAACTGCACTATTGCGGATAGATTGACCTTATTGTGCTCGAAGCCCTGCTCAACCCGGTAGAAGATGGCCCTGGCCCCGTAAAGGGATGCCCAGCACTTGCGCACGGCATTGAATACGTCCTCTGCGCCGCGCATATTGAGGTAGGTCTCCTGCTGGCCGGCGAAGCTGGCGTCGGGCAGATCCTCGGCGGTGGCGCTTGACCTTACCGCCACAAAAACCTGCTTTCCTTCCCTTTTGCACAGCTCCTCGTAGCGGGTTTTTATGGCCTCTTCAATGTCCTTCGGCACCTTGGCATCCATGATGAGCTTTTTTGCCGTCTGCTCGGCTCGATGAAGCTCAGTCTCCTGGTTCACATCGACGTTAAGTGCCTCAAAGAGCTTATCCGCGATGCCCGCCCGGTTAATGAAATCCCTGAAGGCCTGAGCAGTGACCGCAAAACCACCAGGAACGGGAACGCCTATACCGATCATCTCGCCGAGGCTTGCGCCTTTGCCGCCGACAATGGACAGGTCTTCCTTGCCGACATCCTCCAACCATACAACAGCTTCCATTAAATCATCCGCCCAATATTACAGGTCAATATGCCCACCCCTCCATCATAACATTATATGAAGCTTTCACATGATATCTAGAATATATACAAAAGCATTTATCCAGGATCATTCAAGTCTATGCTGCATGTTCAAACGCTTTTCCGGGGCAATAGCGGCGAGAAGGATGCTCTTGGAGCGATGTCTTCCCCTCAAGGATATTGAGGAGCTGAATACCTCCTGTGCATTAGATCGAGTAGCATCGGAGGACATCCGCTCTCCTGCTGATCTTCCTGCCTTTGACCGGTCGGCCATGGACGGCTATGCCGTTCGATCTACTGATACCAAGGGCGCCAGGCCGTCCGGTCCCAGATTCATCCCGGACTTCATACCTCAGCGTACAGGGATGGTGGTTCCCGAAGGATATGATGCCATCGTGATGCTTGAGGACGCCAGGGTTCGCGGCGAGGTGCTGGAGGTGACTGCCGAGGCTCACGCCTACAAGAATGTGGCCAGAGCGGGCGAGGACGTGATGGAGGGGGATACGATCTTCACCGAGGGGCACAGGCTGAGACCTCCTGATCTCGCCCTGATCTCTGCTCTGGGAATTGATAGGGTCAGGGTTTATGCAAAGCCGGACGTGGTCATAATTCCCACTGGCGGCAAGCTGGTGGATATCGGCGCCCGCAGGCTTGAGCCTGGAGAGGCCTATGAGATCAATGGCCTCATGGCCCGACTCTATATAGAGAAATGGGGGGCAAATGTCCGTAAGACGAAGATAGTCCCGGACGATTCTGAGCGAATTCGCGAGGCCATCAGCTCAAACCTGGATGCCGACATGATCGTCATCATCGGCGGGACCAGCGTTGGGGAGAAGGACTATGCCCCCCGCATATTATCGGAGATGGGAGAGCTTTATGTGCATGGGGTCCGCCTCCAGCCGGGCAAGCCCACTGCCTTCGGGGACGTGGCCGGCAGGCCGGTGATCTGCCTGCCCGGCTATCCGGTGGCAGCGCTCTCCAATCTGTATCTTTTCATCCGTCCGGCCATAAAGAGGATGGCTCATCTGGATGATGAGCCGCAGCGTGTTCAAGCCAGAGTGGTCCGCAAGATGACCTCCAAGCCCGGCTATCTGAGCCTGGTCCGGGTGGCCTTCAGAGAGGATGGCCAGGTAGAGCCGATCATGGTCTCCGGGGCGGGGATACTGAGCTCCGTGGCCCGGGCGGACGGTTTTGTGGTTGTGCCCGAAGAGCTGGAGGGATTCGAGGAGGGGGATATGGTGGAGGTTGTGCTCTACGAATGAGTGGAAGGAGAGGAAGAAGGATCCGCAAGTCTCTGCAGCGAGCAGCAATAATCCGATTGCCGCCTGCCAAAAATGAGCATCCAACAATGTTTTCCTGCTTTGATATCAGGATAGCTCGAATATTGGCTTTATATGGCCGCCATCAATCCAAATGAAACCATCATTTTTTATCCCTGCACCTCGATCCCAATGCGGTGACTTTCCCTGAACGCCGGCCGGATGCTCGTCAAGATAAACAGGCTATCAGCCTGGGTACTTCTCATATTCATGATCATCTTCTTGATATCGGGATACGCCTGGAACAATGGAATCCTTCTTCCTCTACGTCAGGCCAAACATATGCACACAGAGCTGGACCTGTACCTGGTCTTCTTCTTCCTGGTGCATGTACTGATCAGCACCAAATTCACCCTGGCCCGCTGGAGGGTGGGGCACGAAAAGCTGGTGAATCTGCTCCTCATCGCCATCGGAGTTCTATCCTTCTGGTCTATCCTTGGCATCGATTAGAGGATATGAGATTCTCCTCCAATTTTTTCTGCAACTGCTGCCGCAATCGATGCTTCTGGAGTTCGATCAAGACCACAAGATTTATAACCTAACGTTACTAACCATAAGTTCAATGAATTATTATGAGCAACATGTTGGATCCTATTGAGCTTCTTGACATTCTGGGGAATGAAAATAGAAGACGTATCCTCCAGCTCCTCTCTTTCCGCCCCTTTTACTTCAATGAGATGGCCAAACGGCTGGATGTAGGGCCGAAAGCGGTGATCGACCACCTGGAGATGCTGGAGAGAGCGGGGCTGGTGGAGTGCTATCAAGAGCAGGGACGGAGAAAATACTTCCGCATTGCCAGGAGAACCGTTCTGGAGGTAGCAGTCTCTCCTCATTCATATGGGGTCCGGGCATATCTTTCAGAAGATGCTCCAAAGGACGACTCGGGCTTTGAGGAGGCTGAGGCCTCTTTGGATCTGAAGATGCTCAAAGATGAGCTCTTGGGCCTGGAGAAAAAAAGGTATGAGCTGCGCGAACTATTGGCCCAGATCGAATCGCGAGAGATGGAGATCAAGCAGAGAGCATCCAGCGTTGCCGGATTTCGGGCAGAGAACCAGCTGGAGTCGGAGATCATGACTGCATTGCTCTGCGGCGGCGCAAATTCATCCGAGCTCGCGACCAGGCTGGAGGTTCCAGAAGCGGTGGTTTTAGATAGCTTGAATAAGCTCAAAGAGCGCAGTGCAGTGCACTTAAGAGGTCAGCAATGGAGCATATGAGAAGATCCTCAAGCAACCCGTCATCATCAACGTCCTCGCCATCTGCAGACAATCCCTCTCCGGGAGATGAACCCGGCCCCAGCATCGAGGAGATCGTCCAGGGAGGCATGAAGCCCGCAGAGGATGCATCAGTTTTGCTTCGAGTGGCTGAAGCATATCATAAGGATGCGGGGAAGGGAGTGGCCAGGATCAATCCCATCATTCTCGCCCAATTGGGAGTGGAGAACGGCGGGGTAGTGGAGATCAATGCCCGGGATAAGGTCTATGCCATCGCATGGCCTGGAACTCCTGAGGACCCCCAGGATATAATCAGGATCGACGGAAACACCCGGTCCAACCTGGGGACGGGAATAGACAATCGGGTGAATGTCCGCCGGGCCACGGCCAGGCCCGCCAGAAAGATCGTGGTCGCCCCCACCCGCCAGATCCGCCTCATGGGAGGACAGCAGTATCTCTTGCGCATGCTCCAGGGGAGGGCAGTGGTTAAGGGTGAGATGCTGCGGGTGGAGATGATAAACAGCAGCCTCAACCTGGCAGTGGTGAGCACCGTGCCAAACGGGCCGGTTCTGGTAACTCAGGAGACGATCATCAGCATCACCAGAGAGACCCTGGATGAGCTGGCCCTGCATGTGCGGGACATATCCTATGAGGACATCGGCGGCCTGTCCCGGGAGATCAGGGAGATCAGAGAGATGATCGAGGTTCCGCTGCGCCATCCAGAGCTCTTCAGCCGGCTGGGAATCAATCCTCCCCGGGGGGTGCTCCTGCATGGTCCTCCGGGAACGGGAAAGACGCTCATCGCCAGAGCGGTGGCAGGCGAGACCGACGCCAACTTCATCTCCATCTCCGGGCCGGAGATCGTATCCAAGTTCTATGGCGAGAGCGAGCAGCGGCTGCGCCAGATATTCGATGAAGCGTCGAAGGCGGCTCCTTCCATCATATTCATCGATGAGATCGATTCCATCGCTCCCAAGAGGGAAGAGGTCTCGGGCGACCTGGAGCGGCGGGTGGTTGCCCAGATCCTTTCCCTGATGGACGGCCTCTCCTCCAGGGGAGAGGTGATAGTGATAGCGGCCACCAACCGGCCCAATGCCCTCGATCCTGCCATTCGCAGGGGGGGCCGATTCGACCGGGAGATTGAGATAGGCATACCAAACAGAAACGGCAGGCTGGAGGTGCTCTATGTCCACACCAGGGGCATGCCCTTGGATGAATCGCTGGACTTGATGGAGATCGCAGACTCGACTCATGGCTTCGTAGGAGCGGACCTTTATGCCCTGTGCAAAGAGGCGGCCATGCGCACCCTGGAAAGGGCTCTGCCCGACCTGGACGTTAAAGAGGACATACCATTGGATGTGCTGGACAATCTCAATGTGACCAGAGAGGATTTCCTGTCCGCCCTGAAGAAGATCGAGCCATCGGCGATGAGAGAGGTCTTCGTCGAGGTGGCCCAGGTCCATTGGGATGAAGTGGGCGGCCTGGATGAGGCCAAGCGGTCCCTGGTCGAGGCGGTGGAATGGCCGTTGATGTACCCAGAGGCCTTCGCCTCGGTGGGTGTCCGGCCGCCGCGGGGTATTCTGCTCTACGGTCTTCCCGGTACGGGCAAGACCCTCCTGGTCAGAGCTCTGGCCACGGAGAGCAATGTCAACTTCATCAGCGTTAAGGGACCTGAGCTATTGAGCAAATGGGTGGGCGAGTCGGAGAGGGCGGTCAGAGAGATCTTTCGCAAAGCCCGCCAGGCTGCTCCCGCCCTGGTATTCTTCGACGAGATCGATTCCATTGTTCCCGCCCGGGGCAGCGGATCGGACTCGCATGTTACCGAAAGAGTGGTCAGCCAGTTCCTGACGGAGATGGATGGACTCATGGAGCTGAAGGATGTGGTGATAGTGGCGGCCACTAACCGGCCGGACCTTCTGGACAGCTCGTTGCTCCGGCCGGGCAGGTTCGATCGTTTAGTTTATATTCCCATGCCGGATAAAGAAGCTCGTCAGAAGATACTGGAGATCTATCTCTCAAAGATGCCCGCCTATGAGGTCTCTGCTCAATGGCTGGCGGATATCACTGAGAACTTCAGCGGTGCCGATCTGGAGATGCTCTGCCGGGAGGCGGGAATGCTCGCTTTGCGGGAGCATATCCGGCCGGGAATGAAAAGAGAAGAGCTGATAGTTGACAAGATCCTTGTTACAGAGAAGCATTTCCAGGAGGCCAGCGAGTATATCAGGCCGCATCTGTCAAAAGATATGCTGCAGGGATACACCAAGATGATCCGTGAATTCCAGGTATGAAAACTTAATGATTTGGAAAGAGAAAAGCATGGAGACAAAGCACCAAATATATAGTCAAGAACAACCAATAATTGCTGTGAGGACCGAAAAATTGACTTCAGAAGACGAGTCTAATGAACTGCTCGGCGATATTAAATTCGAGGATACGAGCAGCATAACCGTACCTGAAAACCTCATAGATCAGGTTATTGGCCAGGACGAGGCAGTTGAGGTGATCAAGAAGGCGGCAAGCCAGAGAAGGCATGTCATGCTCATAGGGTCGCCTGGTACTGGCAAGTCAATGCTCGGCAAAGCAATGAGCGAGCTTCTTCCGGTGGAGGATCTGCAGGATGTTCTGGTCTATGCCAATCCAGAGGATAACAATACCCCCAGGGTTCGCGTCGTTCCCGCGGGCAGGGGCAAACAGATCGTCGATGCCCAGAAGCTGGAGGCAAGAAAGAAGGTCCAGACGAGAAATATGTTCTTGATGATCATCGTAATGGCCCTTATCGTCTACGCCTATTATATGGGCCAGCTTCTTTTCGGAATCATAGCCGCAGCATTGCTGTTCATCTCTTTGCGCTATATGCTGCCCAAAGAGGATGCCATGGTCCCCAAGCTGTTGGTGGATAACAACGGCAAGAAGAAGGCGCCCTATGTGGATGCCACCGGGGCTCATGCCGGGGCATTGCTGGGAGACGTCCGTCATGATCCTTTTCAGTCCGGCGGCCTGGAGACGCCATCCCACGAACGGGTTGAGTGCGGCTCCATCCATAAAGCCCACAAAGGAGTGCTGTTCATCGATGAGGTGAACACCCTCCGGCCGGAGTCACAACAGAGCCTCCTCACCGCCCTGCAAGAAGGGGTCTATCAAATAACCGGCCAGAGCGAGAGAAGCTCCGGCGCCCTGGTGAGGACCGAGCCCGTTCCCTGCAGCTTCATCATGATCGCGGCCGGAAACCTGGATGCTGTTCAGGGAATGCATCCAGCACTCCGGTCGCGCATCAAGGGCTATGGTTATGAGGTCTACATGCGGGATACCATGGAGGACACCCTGGAGAACAGGAACAAGCTAATCAGGTTCGTGGCTCAGGAGATCGTGAGAGACGGAAAGATCCCCCACTTCACTCAAGATGCAGTGGCGGAGATCATGAGAGAGGCCAAGAGGCGTTCGGGCAGAAAGGGACATCTCACCCTCATGCTCCGCGACCTGGGAGGCCTGATCAGGGTCTCTGGAGATGTAGCCCGGGCGGAATCCTCTCACCTCACCGAGGTTAATCACGTCATGCAGGCCAAGAAGATGGCCCGTTCGGTCGAGCAGCAGCTGGCGGACAGATACATGGAGAGGCGCAAAGACTACAGCATGTTCCACTCCTCCGGAGATGAGATCGGCAGGGTCAACGGCCTGGCAGTCATGGGCGACTCGGGCATTGTTCTGCCCATCATGGCCGAGATCACCCCTGCTCAATCCAAGGAAGAGGGCAAGATCATCGCCACTGGAAAGCTGCAGGAGATCGCCAAAGAGGCGGTGACAAACGTCTCTGTGCTGATCAAGAAGTTCCTGGGCGAGGATATCACCAAGAAGGACGTGCATATTCAGTTCATAGGCACATATGAGGGTGTAGAGGGCGATAGCGCATCCATCTCCATCGCCACTGCTGTCATATCCGCTTTGGAAGGGGTGCCCGTGAAACAGACGGTAGCCATGACCGGCTCGCTCTCCGTGCGGGGAGATGTCATGCCTGTGGGCGGAGTCACCCAGAAGATCGAGGCTGCTGCCCAGGCGGGAATCAAGACTGTCCTCATTCCCAAATCCAATATGGGGGATGTCCTGATAGATGATTCCATGAAAAACTCTATTGAGATCATACCCGTATCCAATATCAGCGAGGTCTTCGAGTTTGCCATGGGCAGCCAGAGGACCAGGCTGATAGAGAAACTGAAGAAGTTCGCCACCGAGAAGAAGATCGGCATCAACATCCCAGAGACGATCCCCACCCCCATCCGGAGCATCTGATCGCTTGACAGCGGAGTTCTATGATACCCGCATTCTGCAGGGGAGTCGAACCAGGATCGTTCTGGACAATGGAAAGCTTGAGGAGATAGCCCAGGTGCCCTTCCAGGGGGCATCGGTTCGGGCTCTTTTTGGCGGTGCCTGGGGTTTTGTAACCACCGATCGGGTGGACGGTCTTGGCCAGGAGATAGATCTGGCCAAGCGCATTGCTCGGAAGATCGGCCGGAAAGAGGATCTCAGTCTGGCAGAGGCTCCGCCCGGCAGAAGCGTGTTGGTGCCAGTTAAAAGAGATCCAAAAGACCTATCTTTAGAGGAGAAGGTAGCCCTTTTGAGAGAGATCGAGGACGCAGCGAAGGTGGAGGGCATATCCTCGACCCAGGCGGTCTACTCAGAGATGGATCTGGTAGCCCACTATTCTAGTTCTGAGGGCTTGGATCTGGAATCAAGGATGACCAGAATGGGCTTTGTGATCAGCGCTGTGGCTCATAGGAATGGCCTTTATCAGACCGATGGCGAAGGCAGAGCCGGTGTGGGCGGCCTGGAGCTATTCGACCGGGAAGATCCAATAGCTCTGGCCAGGCAGGTGGGGGAGACGGCGGTCGCCCTCCTGGATGCCAAGGCGGCGAGAGGAGGGACTCACCCTGTAGTCTTGGATCAGGAGTTGGCCGGGGTGTTCGTCCATGAGGCGGTGGGCCATGCCACTGAGGGAGACATAATCCTGGAGGGTGACTCGTGCCTGGAAGGAAAGCTGGGCCAGAGGATAGGATCGGAGCTGGTGACGGTCAAGGACGATCCCAGCCTGATGCTCAACGGCTACTATCCCTTCGATGATGAGGGAAGCCGAGCCCAGGAGACGGTTCTGGTGGAGAATGGGGTGCTTCGGTCATACCTCAACACCCGCGAGACCGCAGCCAGGTTAGGTGGTGTGCCGCGCAATGCCCGAGCAGAGGGGATTAGCCGGCCGGTAGTGCGGATGAGCAATACCTATATCGCCAATGGCGACTGGAAGCTGGAGGAGATCTTAGAGGAGCTCAAGAGCGGGGTCTATCTGGCAGGGAGCCGGGGGGGGCAGGTCAGCACCGGCGAGGGAATCTTCCAGTTCAATGCCAAGAAGGGCTATATCGTGGAGAACGGGGAGAAGACGCAACTGTTGCGAGATGTATCCCTATCCGGAAAGATCCTGGAGACGCTCTTGCGTGTGTTGGCGGTGGGCGACGACCTGCGGTATAACAGCGGTCGATGCGGAAAGTCCGGCCAGCTGGTGCCTGTGAGCGACGGATCGCCCCATCTGCTCGTCGACAGGGCCACAGTGGGCGGAACGGGATAGAGAAGAATCCAAGAGATAAAATTAAGATTGTCTGGATCAGCTGCGGTTCAATGCTCGATCCAGGCTGCTGTTTACCATCTCCAGGCTGGTATTGGTTATCTCTGCCTTCAGCCAGTCCCAGGCGGCCTGAGTTGCTCGATTTAGCTTCTCTCCTGCAGCATCCTCGATCCGGGATAGTAGACCGTTCTGGCTGTCGTTCTGCCATCCATCATTCTGCGTCCCTTTCTGCTCTTGATCGGATCCCTGCAAGCTCTCTTCCAGCCTCTCTCGCAGATTCTCCTCCACCCTTTGCAGAGTATCAGAGTTGCTCTTCTCTGAGTTATGCTCCACTCTCCAGTCTTTCGGATCGAACTCATTGTCCGTCTGATTCGCCAGGATCGCATGACCGGCATCCACCAGCAAGAGGTTGAAGTTGGGGTAAGGGATGGGCTGGCCATAGGCTCCGGCTAGATAGGCTACTGCAATCAGCCTGCCCTCATCATCCTGTCCCCGGTTGAAGTCGTCAACATCCAGGTAGACCCTCTTGTCCATGAGCACGGCATATGTGAAATCCCTGGCCGCTGGGCCCTGGATTGCCTTCATATCCGGTGAACGGACGTCGGCCAGAGTGATCCGTTCCACACTGTCTGTAATTCTGGAGTCGGCCTTCTCTATCCTGAGGTCGAATGTATCGCCATCGATCACATTTGTGACTACTCCGTAGACCTCGTCTGGGGAGGCCGAAGATCCGGGCAGGAGGGATAGCACCGAAAAAATTGTCA
>NZ_DAKC01000089.1:0-17639 GCF_002496465.1 Methanosaeta sp. UBA356
ATAGTCACTAAGTGATATAAAGGCTTTGGTGGGCTACTTACGGCTTTCCTCCCCGCCCTGAAGAGCGGGGCTTCCAGCCTGTGTTTATGTGATGGAGGTAGAGGAAGTGCTGGCATCGGCAGCTCTACCAGGGCACGATATAGACAGAATCTCCCTCTTTCTTCCCCTTGAGGAGCTGACAGTGTCTGAGGATGGCGAACTGATTGTTGAGCTCGGCTTCCGATAGGTTGAACCTCTTTCCTATATCGGCCATGGTGGCCTTGCCCTGAGACTGGATGTACTCGTAGATCTCCTTTTGCTGATCGGTTAGCCCGTCCGTCCCTTCCAGGCCGTGGCTCTCCCGGTATATCTTCTTCGACCTCTCGCCCCAGGGATCGCAGACCCGGATCCTGTTGTTGACATCGATGTAACAGTCCTCGCAGAAGGTCTTGCCCTCTGTCGCGAAGACCTCATCCTCCGGCACATCTTTGCCGCACTTCTGGCACCTTATGCAATCAGACATTCAATCCACCTGGTAGCCTTATTGCACCTCATGGTTTAAGTCATCATCCTTCCAGACGGGGGACCAAAAACCATCCGCTTGCCTGAATCCAGAACATAGACGATCTCGTATTGAGTGAACTACCGCGTCCTGAAGGGCGCAGCTTCCCACTCCATCGCCAAAACTTGCATCACTGATATGTGATGTTGCGGTTTTGGTTCTATGGGCGTTAGGGGCTGTTCCATCCCTGCGAAGAGTATGTTCCTGGAAGCATTGTAGTCTCGATCACATGAAAATCCGCAATAGGGGCACTCATGCACTCGTACCGACAGATCTTTCTTTACGATGCTTCCACAAGCAGAACACCTTTGAGTGGTATCTCTGGTATCTACTTTTATCAAATTTCGAGCAGCACTTTTAGCCTTGTACGTGCAGCGGACTCCGTCAGCTGCTCCCCTGTACGAAGTCCAGGAGAAAAGCATGAATATGAACTTTGACCAGGATGCATCACGGATGCTGCGATGCATACCAATATTATGGCCTTTCTCTTTCAGACTGATCATGGCAAGGGACTCCGCTTTCATCCTTCGCAATCCTACAAGTTAAACAAATAGCGGTGAGTCTGATCGGATGCAAGGATTATGAATGGATCTCACCCATCCTGATAGCCTAATCCTTTGCCAAAAGCATAAGGATAGCATATATTCTGGATTCATATTAGTAAGGTATATATATAATAAATATTACTAAAGTATTAGCAATGTAAGGGAGTGGTATGGAGGGAGGTTCCATGAAATCGCAGCGATCTGAGATACAGGGCAGAATGATGAATTTCCTCGATCTGGATAGCGATGGTCTGAGGAGGGTAGTTCTCGAGTCCATGGTCCAGTCTCAGGAGTTTACCGTTTTATCTCTTCATGAAGAGGTGAGCAAGGAGGTCAACGTATCCAGGAAGGTTGTGGCCTCCATGACCGGCTACATAGGCTCCCGCTTGGGGATATTGCACATGAACAAGAAATCGTATCGTACGCCCATAACCTATGCCCTGAAAGATGAATATGCAGATATAGCCAGAGCAGTACTGGCTAGCTTATGACCAATGTGCTCAAGGCCCCAAGGACTGCCACTACATTAAAGGTCCGCTCCAAATCGGAGTATGCAATCAGCCGATCTCGAGATCCATACCATGAGCTGATGCTGCGCCTTTTCCAGGAGGAGGCAACCGCAGAGAGGGGGCAGAAATTCCTGGTCATTGTTGAGGAAAGGCAGAAGAGAGGAGATCCATTGAAGGCCAGTGAATGGAGGGAGCTTTTGGTCGAACTAAAAGTGAGCCGGTCTGCCTTTTATGCCATGAGAAACAAGCTGCTGGGTGCGGGAATGATCACCAATAAGGGCGGGGAGTACAGACTCTCGGGCATATTCAGCCGAGATCTGATGGATATGGCCCGGTGGTGGTGGACGGCGGTTCTGGGCAATAATCTGGAGAACCTGTAGCTTTGAAACTCCAATGGAAACCGCCCTTAGCCGGTATTCCAAGCCCCGGGTTCATGGGAAAGGCTCATACGCAGGCCTTTAAATCCGTGATCTGCCTTTCTATGGCCTCTACCACTTTTGCGTTCTCCATATACTCCAGGCTACCCTGACAGAAGGGGCAGACGAAGTTGGCATCGCTTGCTTCGTCGAATATGAACCTGGCACAGCCCTCCGTGCAGGCATAAAAGATGTTCTCCTTCTCATAGGCTAGCCTCTCTTCCAGCTTTCGCAACAGCCTTTTGGCCTCCGACTGCAGGGCTTTATCGAAGTTCTCCGGACAGAGCTGCCAAAGGTATGTGAGCCAACCGGAATCGGGATCTCGCTTCCGCCTGTATATGGCAAGCCTGTGCTCATAAAGCAGATAGAGAGTACGCCTTACTGTGTTCAGGCTGATTCCAGTGAGCTCAGCCAGTCGCTCATCGGTTATCTCCTCTTCTGGAATGCATTCTACAATTCTAAGACCCTCTTCACCAACAAGCTTGTTTAAATAAGCCCTGTGGATAACTTCCTCAATGACCGCCAATGAATCACTACCATGGTGTGAGCTGTGTGATATAGGATTATTGCCGACCCCTAAAGCCGCATCCGATCCGACTCTTGGCCCTTCGGGATACGGCTGATCCAATTGCTGCCTCTCATGTTCCTGCATACTTCTCCCTGGAAATTGGAATGCATCGGTCCCTGATACATTTGATTAATATAGGAACCTCCTTCTATATATCCCCATCGTGAAAATGTATCATACATAGTTTCAGGGATTTTAATGAATCGGTCGGATATACGAAGATCTCTTCCAGTTGATCATCTGCGAATATGTGATGACGATAACCGACATCCATAAAATAAAATCAAGTATTTATAAATATTGTATTTTCACATGCGTTCCTCTCAGAAACATTTAGATAATTATGATCCAATTTATTATTTTTTAAAAATGAGAAATAATAAGAATATTAATTTAATAATATACGATTGGATGTTACAGATTTGAAGATCGTGTATTAAAAATTTTTTAAAAAAAAATTAGAATTTATATCATCTCATATCGATTCAGCTTCGCTGAAGAGGGACTTCAGCCTCTGGATGGACTGCAATGCCTGATTTGCCTCATTCATCTTTTGTTGCTCGTAATGCTGCAGGATCTCTTCGATGGGAGTCTTGAGGCGATAGACCTTCATCGGCCTTCCTGTCCCATCGCTCCTGCACATCTTCTCTTCGATCCAGTTATTCTTGCGCAAGGTACGAAGGGCGATGCTCACCTCCGGCTGGCGCAGATCTGAGCCCCTCTCTATCTCGCGTGAGGTAGCCTCTGTGCCGCTGGCCAGGAATGCGATCATATTGGATACCTTCCTTGGCACTCCCAGGCTTTTCAGAGTCTCTACGACCTCGATATCTCTCTCGTCAAATCTCATTACAAATGATTCTTTCATTGCTATCTCCTCCCTAATTTTTTTCCCTTGTAATAATTGAGAGAGCTTATGATATAAATAGTTTATTAATGTCAATAAATTTTTACTATTATTATTACATGTGGCAAAGGCTATACAGATAAATAGCTTTATAAAAATTTTCTTAAGTTCGCCTCCCTGTCGGCTCCGCCTGAGCACATCTGCTGGAAATACTATTTGGCTCTTCGTTGAATTATGTGGGTGAGTTCAGGCAGAGAATATGGCCCCTGCTACTCTGTGACTGTGTGGTTGGGTTAGAGCATAGCGGTTTATCACAGAGTCACAGAGACACGGAGAATTTCCGATTCAAATTCACCCATAACAAATCGCGGGTAGCCTACCATTTGTTCAGAATCCTTTCTGGCCCCCCCTTATCCTCTCCACAAACCTCTTCTTCTTCTGCACAGCATTTTGGGCTGCCAAATCCACCTTCCTGGTCATCTCCGCCACATCCCGCACCGCCTCCTGGCCGATCGCCTTTTTTATGGGAGTGTAGGCCGCCTCTCGGAAGCGGGGGGAGAAGTCGGACCGCTTGCCTTCGATATCCAGATACGCTCCCTCTCCTTCCTCAACCCTGCCGATCTCGTCCACCTTCACCCCCACATCCCGGATGGCGGCTGCGATCGCCTCCGCCTCCTCCGGTGGGGCGATGATGAGCAGGGCATCGATGGACACCCCGAGATAGTCGATTTTCAGCTCATTGAGCATCTCCAGCACCCGGGGGTTGACCAGCTTGCGCATCCTCTCCTCCTCAAAGACAAGCCTCACCCCGGCAGTATAGGAGATCTCCTTGGCGTCGCCCCGGATGCCCCCGTTGGTCACATCGGTCATAGCATGGATCCGAGCATTAACTTTAAGCAGCGCCTCGCTTGCCTCCAGGAACTTGATGTTCAGGGTTTCATCCACCACCTCATGCCGGTTATAGTACAGAGCAGCAGAGCAGATCGTTCCCCCTCCCGCTCCCTCGGTCATCATGATCACATCTCCAGGCCGGGCGCTCTTTCTGGCGGTGAGATTATCCGAGACGCCAACCGCCCCCACGCACCCGGTTAGTCGGTCCCCGATAACCATGTCCCCACCGATGCGCAGGGTGCTCCCGGTGATGAGAGGAACGCCGATCAATTCCGAGACCGTGGCAATGCCTGCGATATGGTCGAATAGCTTGGAGACATCCCCATCATCGGCCAGATGAACATCCGAGAGAAGGGCCACCGGCTTGGCTCCCATGACATAGACATCGCGCAAGGCCGCTCGGGTTACATGAAATCCGGCCAAAAACGGATAATCGCTCAGTCGGGAGTGCATGCCGTCCACGGTCACCGTTATGTATTTGCCCCCCGCCTGGACCACACCCGAGTCGTCCAGCTGGCGGGAGTCAACAACTGCTTCTGTGCGGCCGATGACCTCGGCGATCTTGGTGTGGGTATAAAAGTCGCCTGAGCCACGTGAGCCCACCCCAAAGTCGCCCATGCTGACCCCCACGCTCTCAAGAGTGAAGACCTCCCCCCGGGGATCAAGGGTCGCTTCCGCCTCCGTCAAGACCGCTTCCGCCAGGGTAGCAGCCCGATCGCTTGGGATCTCCTTTACCTCTCTGATCAGATCGATGAGCTTGGACTTTATCGACCGGTCCCGTCTCCTCAAACCTCGCTTGGCAAATCCTTCCAGATCCATGAGAGGTCATTTGACCTCCCCATAGATATTATCATCTCCTGATTATCTTCTGCCAAATAGCCTCTCCAGCTGGCTCTGGTCCAGGATGACCATCACCGGCCTGCCGTGGGGACAGGTTGTGGGGTTGCTGCATTCCTGCAGATCATGCAGCAGCTGCTCCATCTCTTTTAGGGTGAGCTCCTTTCCCGATTTTATGGAGCCCCGGCAGGCCAAAAGCTTGAGGACCTCATCCCGGCGGCTCGAGTCCGGCCCCGGCTTTCCCCGCAAAAACAGCTCCTTTAAGACGTCATGTACCGATTCTGCGCTCTCGGTCCTCTGGCCGAGTGCTGGAACGGACCGGACGCTGTAGGACCTCCCTCCAAAGGATGAGATCTCAAAGCCGATATCATCCAAGACCTCCTTCCAGGAGGAGAGCATGATCTCCTCGCTGGCCATAAGCTCGATCGTCACCGGACAGGCCAGCTCCTGGCGGATCAACCCTTCCCGATATCGCTCTTCCAGCCCCTCAAAACGAATGCGCTCTGCAGCAGCATGCTGATCGATAAGAACCAGCCCTTGATCGCTCTCCGCCACAATGTAGAGCCTCTTGATCTGGCCCAGGATCTTCAGGCTTGATCTTTTCTCCCTTTCCGGCAGGGCTTGGTCCAAAGCGGTATCCTCCTCTACATCCAGGGGAAGAGTACTCTGCATAGCATTCTGGGCCAAGGTCTCCTCCGAGGCGGTGATCTGATCGCTGGGCTTCAAGCGTTCGGAGGCTACGCTCTTGGCATAAGAAGAGAGGGTAAGGGCAGCTTCCTGGGTGACCGCAGAGCAGATCTCATTCTCATGGAGCAACCGGATCTCCCTTTTAGCCGGATGGACGTTCACGTCCACCAGATCCGGGCTTATCTCTAAGGAGAGGACGGCGATGGGGCTCTTTCCCGGAGGGATGATGTTTCTGTAGGCCTCTCGCAAAGCCCCGGCCATGGGCCGGGAGGAGACTGCCCTGCCATTGACGAAGATGAATATCCTGTCCGGGCTGGCCCTAAGGTTGAAGGCATCGCCGATCATACCCTCTATTCTCCAGCCCCGGCCGGATGCCTGCAGAGGGGCCATACCTGCCACCGCCTTCAATCCGAAGATGCGGGAGAGGATGTCGTCCCAGGAATTGGATCTTGCCGATTTGAAGTGAGTGCGGCTGCCTGAAAATAGCTCAAAAGCGATATCGTAGTGGATGATGGCCAGCTCGGTGATGACATCGATGATATGGACCAGCTCCGCCTCCCTTCCCTTGAGGTGTTTTCTCCTTGCCGGGACATTAGAAAAGAGATTCCAGACGACGATCGATGTACCCACAGGGCTGCCCACCTCCTTTGTCTCCGCCACCTTTCCGTTCTCTATGCGAAGATAGCTGCCAGATAGAGCATCCCTGGTCTTGGTCCGCACCTCGACCGCTTCCGAGACGCTGGCGATGCTGGCCAGGGCCTCGCCCCGAAATCCCAACGTGCCGATCGTTTCCAGGTCCTGAGCCCCGGAGATCTTGGAGGTGGTATGCTTTTGGAAGGCTAGGGGGAGGTCGTCCGGATCTATGCCGCTGCCATCATCTGTCACCTTGATGAAGCTCTTTCCGCCATCTCGGACCTCGATCAACACCTTATGGGCACCGGCATCAATGGAGTTTTCCACCAGCTCCTTTACCACCGAAGCAGGCCTCTCGATCACCTCACCGGCAGCGATCTTATTTACCGTCTCCTCATCCAGGGCCCTGATCCTCTTCATCTCTTATCCTTCCTCTCTCTCCCTTTGCATCCGCTGATATTGGGCGAGGCGGTCCAAAGCCTCCCTGGGGGTCATCATGTCCAGGTCCAGTGATTCGATCTCCTCTAAGATGGGATCCTTCTTATCCCTCTCCACTTCCCCGGCCGTATTCCCGTCCTCATTGCCATCGAAGAATATGAGCTGGGTGTAGCGAGAAGATCTCCTCTGACTTCTCCCGCCCGATCCCGGCTGCATAAGGGCCTCCTTTTCTATCTCTCTCAAGATCTGGTCTGCCCTCTTTGTCACCGTCCTGGGAACCCCGGCCAGGCGGGCGACATGCACTCCATAGCTCTTGTCCGTCGCCCCCGGGACCACCGTTCGCAGGAAGGTGATCGTACCCTTATCCTCCTTTACGGCAATGCTGTAGTTTCTCACTCCGGAGAGGATGCTCTCCAGATCAGTGAGCTGATGGTAGTGGGTGGCGAAGACGGACTTGCATTTGATGCTCTCATGCAGGTACTCGGATATGGCCCAGGCCAGGGACAGGCCGTCGAAGGTGCTTGTCCCCCGGCCCACCTCATCCAGGAGAACCAGGCTCTTTCTGGTGGCAGAAGTGAGGATGTGGGCGATCTCAGTCATCTCCACCATGAACGTGCTCTGTCCTGCGGACAGGTCGTCATATGCCCCCACCCGGGTGAAAACCTGGTCCACCAGTGAGAGGGAGGCATAGGCAGCAGGCACAAAGGACCCGGTCTGGGCCATGATCGCCGTCAGGGCTATCTGGCGCATGAAGGTGGATTTGCCCGCCATGTTCGGGCCGGTGAGGATTATCAGACGGTTGCGATCTGTGTCCAATAGGACGTCATTGGGCACAAAGGCGCCTCGCATCGCCTTATCCAGCACCGGGTGGCGGCTGCTGCGAATCGAGATTCTTCCCTCTTGATTGAACTCCGGCCGGATCATATTGTTCTCCTTAGCGGAGGTGGCCAAGGAGATCAGAACATCGAGCTCTGCCAGTGCCGTGGCCCTCTCCTGGATGGCTCCCGCCTTTCTGGCGACTAGATCCCGCACCTTATAAAACAGCTCCTGCTCTAAAGATACCGACCTCTCCTGGGCGGAGAGGACTCGAGACTCCATATCCTTGAGCTCTGGGGTCACAAATCTCTCCCCATTGGCCAGGGTCTGCTTGCGAATATAATTCTGGGGAACCAGGTGCAGGTTTGCCCGCGAGACCTCGATATAGTAGCCGAAGACATTGTTAAAGGCGATTTTGAGGGATTTGATGCCCGTCCTCTCCTTCTCCGAACCCTCCAGGCGGCTGATCCAGCCTCTGCCGTCCCTCAAGAGCTCCCGGAGCTGGTCTATCTCCGGATCGTAGCCCTCCCTGATCACCCCCCCATCCCGAACATGGACGGGCGGATCCTCCATTATCGATCTCTCTATCAGGGAGACGATATCATCCAGGGGAGAGAGCCTGCTTGAAAGATCCTGCAGATATGAGCTTTGAGCCGAGGACTGATCATCCATGAGGATCTCCTGCAGACGGGGCAGCATCTCCAGAGTGCTCTTCAGGACGGACAGCTCTTTAGGGCTGGCGGATTTGCATGATATCCGGCTTAAAAGCCTCTCCAGGTCAGAGGTGCCCTTGAGCTCCTCAGCCAGGCTGCGGTGCAGCAGGGATTTGCTGGCAAGCTCCTCTACTCCATCCAGCCTGCGGGCTATTGCCTGCTCGCTCTGCAGGGGCATTTGCAGCCAGCGGGCAAGGGTTCTCGCCCCCATGGCCGTTCTAGTCTGGTCCAGGAACTCCAGCAAGGTGCCCCTGCGAGAGCGGTCGCGGATGTTTCTGGTGATCTCCAGGTTTCGCACTGTGACCTCATCCAGAACCATATAATCCGATCCCGAGTAGATCTGAACATCCTTCAAGTGACCCAGAAGGTCGAAGCGAGAAGCGTTCAGATAGGAGAGGACTGCTCCGCAGGCTCTCTGGGATAAACCCCTTCCCTCCAGCCGGAGCCTCTCCTTCCAGTCCGGTCCGTAGCGGTCGGCCAGGGCGGCCTCTGCTCTCTCCGCGGAGAAGCAGGGCTCCTCCAGGATCTGCAGGCTTGTGCCCTCCCAGTGGAGGGAAAAGGCAGACAAGCACTCCGCCGGCCGGAAACGGGCCAGCTCGGAGTAGAGGCGGTTATGTGGAACCTCCGTGGTCAGAAACTCGCCAGTGGAAACGTCCACAAAGGCAAGGCCCACATTCTCATCCCCCTTCACTATCGCCGCCAGGAAGTTGTTGCTGGACTCGTCCAGCATGGAGGGCTCGATTATCGTTCCCGGGGTCACCACCCGGGTGATGGCTCTTTTCACCAGACCCCGGGCAAGTTTGGGGTCCTCCACCTGGTCGCAGATGGCCACCTTATGCCCCGCCCGGATGAGCCGGGCGAGGTAGGCATCGAGGGAATGATAAGGGACCCCTGCCAGAGGGATCTTCTCTCCCTGGTCGTCTTTCTGCCGGGAGGTGAGGGTGATGTTCAGATCGCGGGCAACGATGACTGCATCGTCGGCAAAGGTCTCGTAAAAGTCGCCCACCCGAAATAAGAGCAGAGCATCTGGATAGAGCTTCTTATTCTGGTAGTACTGCTCCATCAGGGGAGAGAGCTTAACTGGGGGCATTGTGATCTATTGATCTTCTGTCTGCCAAAAAAGGCTTTGGTTGAGCAAAGAGATTGCGAACGGAAGACAGAAAGGTGGGGAAAGAAGAGTAGTGAGAGGATGCCGAACTTTCGGCATCGTTATCTCCCCTCAGTTATGCTGTCTTCACTCCCTCAAAGTCTCCTGTCCAGGACTTTCCGCTGGCAGAGAGAGCGTCGTAGTCTCCGCTGGCCATTTCACCGTTCAGATTGAGATAAAACATATAAAGATCAATGGGGTTTATGGTGATGATATCCAGCCTCGCGGTTCCATTTCCGTAGACCTGTCCCGATACTGTTGCATCGATGGTGCTGTTTTCCACCCTCATCTTCCCCGCGCCCAAGAGCTGATCATCCTTCTGGAATAGGGTCAAAGCCATGCTCCTCTGGAGGCTGTCGTTCAGGGCAAATGACCAGCTTCCTCCCAAAGAGGGCAGCGCGACCTCGGCCGGAGGAAGCTCTGTAGTCTCTGCCATAGCGGTGGCATTCTCCTCAGAGGTGGCGTTGTCCACGGTGGATGCACTCTCGTTCTCCGCCCCTATACTCGCCGCCTCGGCCTCAGCTCGGGAGGCCTTGGGGTCCTTTGAGGTATCGCTCAGAGTCTTCGGCATGCTCCAGTCCATTGAGCTCTCGTTCTCTCGAAGCGCTCTGGATTGTTGCGGGGTTGTGGGAGCTTTAGAGGTCTTTTCTTCGCCGCTTATCAGCTCATCAGCGCTCAGATACTGCTGGTTGGTCCAATCGGCAGATAGAGCAGTCACTGCCAGAAAGGCAATGAAGAACATGAATAATGCAATTGACAATTTGAATCTCATGGCATCTCGACCTATATTTGATCTTCATGAATGGATCTGGATGCTGGGTATTTAATCTCGGACGGATCTAAGCCCGCTGTGTGCTATCCGGGGCACTCCATTCAGATCCGGCATGAGCTTTATAGTTGATAAGCTTAATGGTTATACGACAAAGAACGTATTTTTTCGATCTATTCAATCTTTCCCATAGCTATGCCCTTCTCGGTAATAAATCTGGCACTATGGACATGATAGTCCCCATAAATGGATTTCCCGTTCATGGTAAGGGAAAGGCGGAATAGCGAGAGGTCTTCTGAGAGGATGTCCAGATCCAGCTTGTTTCCTGAGATTATACCGCTGGCAGAGACGTTCTGCTCTATTCCGTCCGCCATGATCCTGCCCTTGCCGAATAGGGCATCGTTCGATTGGTACATCTCCATTTCCACACTCCTATCAAGGCTATCTTTCAGATCCAGCTCCCATCGGACCATGGGGCTCAAGAGCCGGGATTTTAGCCCGGTAGCCTCCTGGCCTACTTCTGCTTCCTCTACATTCTTTCCCATCAGAACAGGGGTGGCATTGCCTCTCTGGTCCTGCCAGGGTTCGGGATCCTGGGCGCTGGCGTTAAGAGTGAGCACCGCTGCCAGGAAGAGGAGGATGAGGATGCTGACTGGATATCTCATCCATTCCATTCCGATCCCGACCTATGCACCTCTATACTCTCACCCTTTTTCATCTTCTTTATGATCCTCTTGGCCATCTCCGAGGATTTGGCTATGCGGATATCTCCTCTTCGGCCCACAGTGGCGGTGAAGGCGGGCTCATCCCCTACAGAGACATCGACTGACTCACCGGCCATGCCGTCCAGCCAGAGGATGATATGCTTTGCCGTCTCCTCCATCCTCGGCTCAGGAACAGAGGGCTCGTCCCTTGCCCGGACATCGATATGCATCCCCAGGCTCCTCTCGATCTGGTCGATGTTCTTTCCCGCCTTGCCGATCACCCTCGCAGCATCCTCTTGAGGTACATGGATCACTGCGCTGGAGTCGGTGAGCATCTCCACCTTGAAGGGGCCACGTACATGATGAGAGATCTCCTTCTCAATCTCCCTGCTGGCCAGATTCCAGGAGGGCTTTCTCTCCTCTCTGGTGACGGGCATCACCACGATCTCCTCTCCGTAGGAGTACACCTCGTACTCCGCCTGGCCGCTCTCGAAGTCCTTGACCACTATCACCGGCCGGGCTAAATCAGCCTCCACCATTCCCGAGGGAACCTTGACCACAAACTCCACATCCAAAACCTTCGTGACCTCCCCTCTCTCGATGAAGACCACGGTGTCCACCACCTGAGGTATCATGCCCAGCTCTACCCGGCCAAGGAGCCTCTGCAGGGAATCGATGGGTTTGTTGGCATGGACCACGCCGATCATGCCCACCCCGGCAAGCCTCATATCGGCAAAGACCTGGAAGTCGCGTGTCTTCCTGACCTCATCGTAGATGGTATAGTCGGGCCTGACCAGGAGCAGTATATCTGCCGATGCCTCCATGCTCCCCTCCAGAGGGCTGTACTGGGTGATCTCCGGGGGAACCTGCAGATCGCGAGGAGATTCAAGAGTCTTGACCACATAGTTGCAGTCCAGAAGGTATTCGGCCAATCCGGCTGCGAAGGTGGACTTGCCCGACCCTGGCGGACCGGCGATTAGAATTCCCCTCTGCCCTTCCTTGAGGCGGGTTTTGAGCATGCTGCTATGGCGGTAGGAGTCAAAGCTCACCTTGGCCACCGGCCGAACGGCGGTGATCTCCAGGCCGTCGGAGAACGGCGGCTTGGCGATGGCGATTCTCATCGGCCCAATCTGGATTATCGCTGCCCCGATCTTTTCCATCTCCACATAGCCATCTGGATCGGCTTTAGCCCGTTCGTATATCTCCCGGGATAGGTCCCTCAGCTCCCTCTCCGATGAGGGCCTTTCGCCCAGCCGGACCAGGGAGAAGTCCCCTACATGGCCCCTCTTGGCCATGGGTATTGCGCTCTCCTTGAGGTGAATGGATAGGGTATCCTCGGTGAAGTATCTCTCCAGGGACAGAGGCTTGATCGCCTCCCTTTGGGGACGGACGTACTCCACATCCAGCCCCATCGCCTCTGCCACCCGGGATTGAACCTGATCGCTGGTGAGGAAGGAGGCGCCCAGCTCCAGGGCAACATCCCTGATCATAGCATCGATCTCCCCACCACCGGCGAGCTTGATCTGATCCAGGTTCGGCCTTATTCCTACATACTCCAGCTCGATCCTGCCGGCTTTAGCCAGCTCAGAGAGCTTTCTCAGCTCCTCCAATCCCTTCAGGCCGATCTCTCGGCCGTGGTTGGCCTGGGCTTCCAGCTCCGCCACCACAGCCTCGGGCACTACAATTCTCCTGCCCTGGAGCTCTCCAGACTTGATCCTGGCAGAGACTCTGCCATCTATTACCACGCTGGTATCTGGCACTAGCGGTTGCGCCATTGTCGAAAACATCCTTTAATTATCAATTATTGTCTAAATCAAAAATAGAGCTAGAGATATACTATATCCATCTTTCGCTTTTTGGCAATCCACTCCAGGACATAGTCAATATCAAGCTGCCTTCTGATCTGCAGGTTGGCCTCAAGCGCCATGACGGGACCATTCTTCAAAGCCTCAGATATCTTGCGAGAGGCCTCCTCTCCAAATCCCGGATCGAGCCTCTTTATGATGTAAAGCCTGATATCGCTGCAGGTGAACCCTCCATCCGTAAGATGCCCAAACTCGATGCAGATATTTCCCGGATTGGAGAGCATGCGGAAGTCTACGCTGTAGCTGGCGAACTTGCTCCTATCATATAGCTTTCTATCGCTGAATCCAGGCCTGAGATCCTCATCCAGAATATCTTGGCCCAGCTTCATCAGCTCCTCCCTTTCCTGACATGAGTATTGATGGCAGCCGGCCAGCTTCAAGGCATTCAGGTTCTTCAGAGAGGTCTTCTTCTCATGGCAGTGCTCATTTTCGTCGACCGCCCAAAAGTCGTTGCTCAGGGGAAATGAGCCTCGTGCATAGCTATCGCAGTTTTTGCATTTCAATCCAATTATGACCTCTTTATCCAGAAACGGTGCGATGCCTTCCATTGTCTCCATGACATCAGCGATGCGAAAGTCTGATCCTTCTCCGAGATGCTTCTTCGCCTCCCGGATTGCCTGGAGTATCTCGTACTTGTTGTCCATAGGCTGCCAACACCTTCCAGGTCCAAACCTGGACATGTGAACCTAATTAAAGAAGCGTATCACAGATAAATAGATTGCCGCAGCCTTATAGCAGATCGCCTCCATGAGTTGCAGTATGATATTTTCATATCATTTATGCAATAATATCAAATATCCTTTTATTCCCCTGAAAAACAGCTCTAACTGGCAGAGTGCAATTGAGCATTGTCCTCACAATGCTGCATGGCTAGAGGCCGGTGCAGTCTGCCAGCTATGGTGCAGGTGATACAAATATGCCAATAGACAGCGGAGACACAGCCTGGGTCTTGGTCTCAACCGCCATGGTCATGCTCATGACCCCGGGGGTAGGCCTATTCTATGGCGGCCTGGTGCGCAAGAAGACTGTGGTATCGATGATTGGCCTCTCCTTCCTGGCCTTTGCCCTGGCCAGCCTTCAGTGGGTTTTCCTGGGCTACAGCCTCTCATTTGGCCAGGATATAGGCGGAGCAATAGGTGCTCTGGATTACCTTGCCTTGAATGGCATAGGCCTGGGCGAAGCGCCACTGGCGGGAAATCTGCCCCATCTGCTCTACGTCGCCTTCCAGATGGTCTTCGCTGCGGTGACCTTGGCCATCCTCACCTCAGCGGTGGCGGAGAGGGTGCGCCTTGGCTCCTTCATCGTGCTCGCTCTGCTCTGGACCACCCTGGTCTATGATCCCCTGGCCCACTGGGTCTGGGCAGGTGGCTGGCTGGCTCAGATGGGAGCCCTGGACTTTGCCGGTGGGACGGTGGTCCATATAAGCTCCGGCTTCTCCGCCCTGGCCATAGCGATGGTGATTGGAAAGAGGGTGGGCTTCGGCTCCTATGTCATGGAGCCCCATAATATCCCCATGGCCATGCTGGGCGCCGGACTGCTGTGGTTTGGCTGGTTTGGCTTCAATGCCGGCTCCGCTCTGGGAGCGAACGGCCTTGCTGCCTCTGCCCTGGTGGTGACCAATACCTCCGCTGCTGCCGGTGCTCTGACCTGGCTCCTCTCCAGCTGGCTGAAGGGCAAGCCCAGCGCCCTGGGAATGGTGAGCGGCGGCATAGCCGGCCTGGTGGCCATAACCCCTGCCGCTGGCTTTGTGGACGTGCTTGGAGCCCTGGTAATCGGAGCGGTGGCCGGGGTCCTCTGCTATATGTCCCTCCTCTTCCGGGTGAGCCGGGGGCTGGACGAGAGCTGCGACGCCTGGGCGGTTCACGGCATGGGCGGCCTGTGGGGAGCGGTGGCCACGGGCATATTCGCCACCTCCGCAGTCAACAGCTACACCGGCCTATTGCAGGGCAACTTCAATCAGTTCGCTGTGCAGATCATGGCCGCTGGCATATCGGTGGTCTATGCCTTTGTGGTGACATATGCCCTGGCCAAGCTGGTGGACTCGTTCATGGGCTTGCGCGTGACTGAGGACGAAGAGTATGTGGGCCTGGATATATCCCAGCATGGGGAGAAGGCCTATGCCTGAAGGCGGTGAATGATAATGAAAAAGATCGAGGCAATAGTACGACCGGAGAGGCTGGAGAGGGTCAAAGAGGCTCTGGAGGAGATAGGCGTGGTCGCCCTGACCACCACTGAGATCCAGGGCAGAGGTGAGCAGAAAGGAATCAAGCTCCAGTACCGGGGAGGCACAATGGATGTCGACCTCTTAACCAAGCTCAAGCTGGAGCTTTACGTAGCTGACGAATCTGTCGATCCAGTGCTGAAGGCCATCTGCGATGCTGCTCGAACCGGCAAGTTCGGGGACGGCCGGATCTTCGTAAGCCCGGTGGAAAGATCGGTTAAAGTGAGGACAGGTGAGGTCTTCACCTGACATTTTTTTATAGGTTCAACGGGCGGACAAGATCCCCATGGGCAGCCTGGGCACCAGCCAGCGCACAAAATCCTTATAAGACCTTTTGGCAGCAGCAATCTCAATATACCTGTCTAATACCTCATTATGCCGTTCCAGCATCCAGGAGAAGGCTTTGGGATGGCGGTGCATGGCCTGGGATAGGATCAAGGCATATCTGAGTTCCTCGCCAAGCTCCTTGTTGCATCTCTTCTCATAGAGCCGGGCAACATCTCTCTCTTTCTCCTCTCCTATCGCCCTTGCCGCCATCTCTCCCGAACGCAAAGCATAATAGATGCCCTCACCAGAGAAGGAATCCACCAGGCTGGCTGCGTCCCCCGTCAAGAGCACCCTGCCCAGGGAGATCCTCTTCTTCTTTCCTCCTTGCGGTATGGTGTGGCCATGAATTATCTGATCCCGGTCAAAGCCGTTGTTCTCAAGGAAGCCTTTCATTATCATGCGGGGATGGCGAAGCTGGGATGCCAGGCCCCCTATGCCCACGGAGTAGTATCCACGGTGAGGGAAGATCCAGCCATAGCCTCCGCCTGCTATCCCGAAATGAATATCAAGAAAGCTGCCCAGTCTGGCCTCAATATCCCTATCATCCGCCTCGATCTCTGTTACCAGACAGACCCCGATATCATCTCTTGAGGCCTTTCCCGATATCCGGCTTCTTAAAGAATCCTGGCAGCCGGAGGCAACGATCAAAAATCGTGATCTATAGATCTGATCATCTGTCTGAACGGATACATGATCCTCTTTGCTGCTGTAGTTCAGAACACGAGAGAATGAGACACTGGCTCCTGTCTCGATTGCCTTCTGAAGGAGGAACTGGTCAAAGGCGCTCCGGTTGATCAGAGTACTGAGTCTGTAGGCCTTGACCTTGTCTTGAACCCATTCGTGGTAGTGGATCCGAGCTCCGGTTATGGCCTTCTCGCATACGGCCTCGGGAAGGCGAAGGTCCAGCCAGGAGGTCGCCCTCTCCGATAGAGCGCCCCCGCAGGGCTTGTAGCGGGGAAACTTTTCCTTTTCCAGGATTAAGACCTTAAGGCCCATTCCGGCTGCTATCCGAGCAGCAGTCGAGCCAGCCGGCCCAGCGCCCACCACAACTAGGTCAAACACAAATAATCGTCTCCCTTTGAAGCGAATGCCTCTAAATACGGAGTGATATCGACTTAGGATGTGCTGTATCCTTTGCCATAGGCGGGGCCGTATCCAGTACCATAACCTGCGCCGTAATCAGTGCCATAACCTGTGCCGTATCCTTGGGCATAAACCGGCCAGTAATAGGAGCTGCCCAGATCGCTATTCCAGTAGGGATTGGAGAGCTGATTAGCATAAGGATTGGCATAATAGGAATATCCCGTGCCCGGCACATAGTATTGTCCATATGGTGTGAAATCCCCATAAAGGAAAGCATAGGCCTCCAACATCCAAAGGGCATCCTCATAATACTCTTTGCCAGGACAGGTTCCCCGGTAGAAGGACTCCAGATCGCAATAACCGCCGTCCGGGAAATAGCAGTTTCCGTCTTTAGGACATCCTCCATGGTTAACGCAATAGGCCTCCAGAGCGTTTCTCGCAACGCAGCCACTACCGCTGCTCATGCCTATGGCAGCCGCTGGACCCATTATCATCAGGAGCAGCGCTATAAATGCAAGTGCAACTCTTATTCTCATGATCTTCCCCCACTAGTCTGTGATTATATCTTTTGCCCAATCTATGAAAGATTTTTGGTTGAACGCCGAGAAATCTTCAACCTGACCATAGGGATTCCTGCCAGTGGACTGAAAAAAAGAAAAGGGTCTGGCAGACAGCCCAGACCACTGATCTTGGGGTGATGCGGCCCTTGAATAGGCTAAGGCGGCTCAGGATTGGTTATTGGCGAACTCCAGGTGGGTCACGCTCTCGTTTATGACCTCTGCGGTGAACTTGCCATCAGCGGGTGAGATAAGCGTCCAGCCTGCTTGAAGGACCTCTTTGATTGTATATACACCAGGAAGCTGGTTGAGGAAGATGAACTTTCCGTCTGCTGAGGTGTTGACGCTCGTGATAATCACACCCTCAGGTTGCTCCAGGTTGACTGTCCAATTGGCAAGGCCAGATTCGTTGACATTCATTACCCCATTTCCGTCCAGATCCTCGAATACAACGCCCTCAATGGTGTATCCCCGTACCGCTTCAGCGACGGCATCAGTTGCGGCGGTCTCATTCAGAGCTACCGTCTC
>NZ_DAKC01000089.1:18018-36429 GCF_002496465.1 Methanosaeta sp. UBA356
GAGCTGCCGTCTCATTCAGAGCTGCCGTCTCATTCAAAGCTACAGTCTCATTCAAAGCTACAGTCTCATTCAGAGCTGCCGTCTCATTCAGAGCTACTTCCTGGACCTCTGGTGTCTCGACCGCGGCAACAGACGGGGTTTCGCCTGCCAATGCTACGGCCTCTTTGCGGGCAATGCTGCCCAGCTTCGTTGGCTCGAGCTTCACGGTCTGATAGGTGCCTCGTAGGGTAGCGTTGGTCTCATCCATCAGCTTGATAGAGTACGAAGCATATGATCCCATCTGGATCGAGTAGGGAACGATGGATCCCAGCTTTGACGAGTATGGGACAATGAATCCTTGCTGGATGGAGTAAGGAACCATGGATCCGTCTTTGATGGAGTAGGGAATCCTGATGCCCAGTTCTGGAGAGGCGCTCACAGAATTTACTTCTGTTACCATATCCGAGGTGAGGTTATGAGCGGCAACTCCGGTTGAGAAGCTAAAGCCTTTTCTTCCAGCATTGGCTGCGGTATTGGACAGCACTCCTGCTGATGTGGCGGTATAAGATTGACTTCCTGCAGAGCCTGCAGAATAAGACTGATTCCCTGCCGAGGCCACTGTATAAGACGGATTTTCTGCCATCTCCTCAGAATAACCTAGAGCAGGCATCATAACAATGGCTGCTATCATGATGGCCATGCTGATGGCCAGAATGTTTTTCATATCGAATCCTCCTTTTGCTCTTGCATATGACATTTATGACTATGGCTTGAACATCCTCCCTTTTGAGAAGAATTGTCGTGGATTCTAGTTATTCTTCATATAAATAAACTTTCGTGGGCAAAGGGCACCATAAGGTTGACGCATTGCATTTATGATTTTTTTTAATATCCAGCAAAAGGAATCCGGTAGAAGGGAGAATACCGATTCGAATTAGCCGATTGTCGATATCTATATCTTATACAAACTATTTAATTTATTTTTTATCCACTTCGTTAATTTAGCTGCTGATTACAGAGGCAGGAGATGAGAGCCATCGCAGCTTATGCCCTCCTCAAATGCGAATCCCTCCCTGCAGGTGGAGAAGGTGATGCCAGTCTGATGGGCATGGGATGCTACATCCTCCAGAATGCTCCTTCTCAAATCCGCCGGAAGATAGCTGCTGCCCGAATATCTCCCTCCCCGGGAGAAGAGCGCTTTTAGGGCCGCTCCCTCCTCCGGAAAGGCAGCAGTGATTTTTTTTATGCTATCTGGCCGTGCCTTATATGTGGAGGAGGTTATATGCCTGACCCCAGCGGAATGAAGAGAATAGACCAGGTCCTCGATCCCGCAGTCATTGATTCCCGGGATGATGGGATCGATTCTGGCTGACAGGGGAATTCCCGCTCGAGATAGCTCATTCAGTGCAAAGAGCCTTCTTTTTGGCGATGGCGCCCCCGGCTCCAGCCTCAGGCTTAGGGAATCATCCAATGTGGTGACTGTGACGGCCACCGCCGCCTTCATTGCGGCGAGGAGATCGATATCCCTGGTGACAAGATCGGACTTTGTGACGATCTGCACCCGAAAGTTCCTCTCTTTCAGTATCCTCAGGCATCCCCTGGTCAATCCCAGCTCCTTTTCTATGGGAGGATAAGGATCGGAGCTGTTGGAGATAGCAATAAAGAGTCCGGGGACGACCTTGGCCGCCTCTCGGTCAAGCCTCCTCAATAGATCGACCTTCGGCCGGCAGGAATGGAACCGGGGGATATAAGATGAGGCATAGCAGTAAAGGCAGCCGTGCGGGCAACCGGTATAGGGATTGAGGCTGAGCTTGGCAGGGCAGGTGCACAGCTCGCTCTTCCAGGGGTCAAATGCTCTGAGGATCATCGGCCAGAGGATGAAAAAAGCCTAGTCAGTTCATCCGCATCCTCCCAGGAGGCAAAAAGATCGATCCCTAAAACCTGAGGGCGGACGATGGCATAGCCCTTATCGTTCCTGCGAGCACCCTGGATCTTCAGCTTGAGGAGAACCTGGGGATTGACACAAGCACCAGTATCATCCCATTCTCTGGCTAGGGCTTTCAACTGGCGATCCAGCTCCAGAATATCCTTCTGGCCCAATTGACCCCCTATCCAGCCCACTGGCACGAGGTCGTCCCCTTCTCGCAGGGCGACGAGAAATCGAGAGAAGATCTGATCACTGCTCCTCCGGCCCCACTCCGCCCGGACGATAACGGCTGATATGGACATCTCTCTTCCCACAAAGAAATCGCATCTGCTGCATTCTCCAGGCCGGTAGAGGCCCAGAAGGCTCCGCACCATCAAGCCCACTCCGCCCTCTTCCACCATCTGGTCCAGATGGCTCTGAATAGAGTCCTTCTTTAGCTCCTTCTCCAGGACGATACATTCACGGGTCGCAGATATTCCCTGAAAGGGCATGGACCTGGGCTCGCCCAAAGCTTTCAGCATCCTCTTTCGCCTCTCCTGAAAGGGCAGGGAGGTGGTGTCCTCGCCAGAAATGTAGATAAGATCGTAGGCTAGCAGGGCAGGCGATATGCTGCTTCTTCGGGAGAGGCGGCGGCGGTTGATATATCTGAGCATATCCGATTGAGAGCACATCTCCCCCTCATGAAAGCCGATCAGATCGGCATCGATTATGAATTCATCATCCATGCCGCTCAGCCTTTGGGCCAGGCCGTTTAACGAGGTGGTGATGTTCTTCTGCCGGGAGCTGAAGATATAAGCCCCATCTCCTGTATTATGAACCTGCACCCTCAGGGCATGATACCTGGGTAAAACCGCCCATCCCACTGATTCCTCTCCCACCTCTCTTACGGTCTTTAGATCCTCTGCCTTCAGGGCGCATAGCGTCATCGGCTTTATGGGAATGCCCGGCTGGATGGACGCTCTTTCCAAATGGTTTCCGGCAGCCATGATGGCGATCTTGCCCGGGTCCGGCAGGAGGCTATAGGCCCTCTGAATCTGATCCGGGTCACAGCAGAAGGCCAGAGCAAAAGCAGCAAGCATGGTCTTATCGCCGGTTCCGGCCAGCATATTTCCTAGAACTGTGCGAGCGATATACTTTCCCTCAAGGGGACTCGCATCCTGGAAGAGGCCCCGGAGAAGAGCGTTCTTTCTCTGCTCGGAGTCCTTGCCCCGAATCAGAGAGATCCGCCTTAGCTGTTCGTATACGGACATGGACTGTAGAGGCTCACTGGAGAGCGAATGCTGGCCTTTTTCCGCCAGTGCAGCTTCCGCCACCAGCCCCATCTCCCCCATTCGATCTCTGAGCCGGGGTATATTCTCTTCTGAGATCTCCTCCAGAGCGGCAGCGACTCCCTCTGGCCCCACCCCCATCTCCCTGCCCTCCCAGGGCGGCCAGAGCTGGCCCAACAGGAGACGGACCGTGGGGCAGAGCAATTCAGGTTTCATCTCAACAATCAGGCGGGAGCACAACTCCGCCTTACAGCTGCGCGGGGCGGAGGATAGCTCCTCTAGGGACTGAGCTATTTGGCGATAGAGCATTTACCTCGCGATCTTGATCTTTTTCAGTTCATCTGCTCTCTTAGAAAGCTCTTCGATCATCGAGTCCAGCTCCTTGAGGAATGGACCGGTCTCATGGGTTGTGGTCGCGCCGGGAGCGGTTGCCTTGATCAGACCCTCTTGTTCCAGTATTCTTAAGGAATAACGCACCTTATGACTGGGTATGCTCGTCTCCTCTGCCAGCTTGAGAATACCAATGGGCTCGTTCTCTACCACATGCTTGAGTATGAGCAGGTGCCTCTGCAACATCTCAAGCTCCCCGCTCACCTTCTCAGTCAGAATGGATATCACATCCCTTCAATAGATAAACAGATACTGATAGGGGGAGCGCACTTATAATTCCATCGATTGACATGGTGCATGCTAGCACGGCTAAAAGAGATGATCAAGTGCAGCAACGGGCATTGAGGGGGTAATCGAAAGGAAAACGAGAAGAGATGCTAATATGAGCGAGCAAAAGGGGAAGGCAGAGCTATAGGGAGGCAGTGGCACCTCCTATATGAGCTCCATCAATAACGTGCCCGCCGGGATAGGAAGTCTATGCCATGCCTTGAGGTCACCCTCTTGCTCATGTCCTTTCCCAGTATTTGGGGAGACGAGACTCCTGTAACCACCAGCATGGTCCTCAGGGTATGGTCGAGGTTCTGGTCTATTTGTGCTCCCCAGATGATCCGAGCCTCAGGATTTATCTTCTGATAGACCTCATCCACCACGGTCTCGGCATCGGTGATGGTCATGTCAGAACCTCCAACCACGTTAACTAGGGCGGATGTCGCGCAGGATACATCCACATCCAGGAGGGGGCTTCGCAGGGCTTTCGACACCGAATCCCGCGCCTTCTCCTCTCCCTGTGCCTCACCCATTCCGATCATAGCCACTCCGCCGTTTGTCATCACCGTTCTAACATCGGCGAAATCCAGGTTGATCAGACCGGGACGGGTTATGAGCTCAGTAATACCTTTGACCGAGCGCATCAGCACCTCATCCGCCACCTTGAAGGCCGCCTGCAGGGGAAGGTTGGGAACGACATCCAAAAGGCGATCGTTTGGCACCACGATCACGGTGTCCGAGACCTCTCGCAGCCTATTTAAGCCCGCTTCTGCATTCTGCATTCTTATCGTCCCCTCTGCGCTGAAGGGAATGGTAACGATGGAGATGGTAAGAGCGCCCGCCTCACGGGCCGCCTCTGCCACCACGGGCGAGGCGCCAGTGCCTGTGCCGCCCCCAAGGCCGCAGGTGACGAAGACCATGTCTGCTCCATCCACTGCCGCTCTGATCTCATCTATATCCTCTTGAGCAGCCTCTTCACCGATGGCAGGCAGGCTGCCCGCGCCCAGGCCGCGAGTTGTACGCCTGCCGATCAGGAAACGGCGATCGGCATTGATATGCAAAAGGTGCTGAGCATCGGTGTTCACCGCAAAGAGCTCTGCCCCCTGGATGCCGCATTCTGCCAGGCGGTCGATGGTGTTCGAGCCTCCTCCACCACAACCAATTACCCTGATGACCGTGGTCAGTTCCTCGAGAACTGACACTAGCTCCTCATCGCTCTTAATCATGCTGGAAGGCTTGACCCTGCTCTCAGCCTCAGCCCTGCCCATGGCATCGTCGATGATGTACTTCATATCCATCCCCTCTTCTTTATTCTGCCATATTCTAGTAATCTATTAGTATATAGATTTTTGCATAGAGTAAATTGGAGCATCTTGAAATATTATATAGATGTTTAGGAGAAGGCATTTGAATTTGGTTGTACATAATCAACTTGAAGTATGTGAAAATCATCTGCCTGAATATCAGAAAATTCCATTACTTAATTAATATCAAAATATTAAAAATAAACCTTTGTAATAGCTCTGTATGCCGATTTCACATCGAGCCAGCTCGGGCGCACCTTTTTCCTTTGATATATAAAATCAATTCGATTTCAAAGACTTGAGCTTCTCAATCTGCTTCATCACCCTCTCCGCTTCCTTTGCATTCTCCGACTCCAGATACTGGACGATATCCGGAAGGCTGCGGTTCAGCTTATAGATGCGATAAGGTCGACCTTTTCCAGGATTCCTCTCATCCCTCTCTCTAACCCATTCCAGCCTTCTAATCTCTCTCATGGCAATGCTAACTTCAGGCTGGCGCAGATCGGATCCGATCTCAATCTCCCGGCTGGTTGCCTCGGGCACTCCCGCTAGATAGGTCAGGACCTTGGCCACGTTCCTCTTGAGGCCTATCTTCATTAAGATGGATGCAAACTCGTCGCGCTCGGCAGCGATATCAGCGGATGCTGATGTATTCAAAGCTTTCACCAGGCGCATAATGAATGATAACATATATATAAGTTTCGTCAAAAATAATTCGGTTGAGATAGAAAATTTACCTTACATAAATATTATATTTAATCTCAAATATTAGAGAATCATGGAGAAATTGCATTGGCCATGGATAGGCAATGCAAAGAGACAAGAACAGGCAGACAAGGATATAGCCGCTGTAGGCCCTCTTGAGGTGGACGATATGCATAAAATGGAGCTACTGGGAAGATCAGCCATAAAGGTGAGCGAGGAAGAGGTAACGGAAGCCACCGAGCCGGTGATCGAATGGTGTCCTCTTTTCGATAAGGTCCGGGGAATAAAAAAGGTGACAAAGGAGTCCGCGGCTGCCAATATGGAGTTTCGCATTAAGGAGCATGGAATGTTCTCCGCCCGCCGGAAGCTGGAGATGGACACATTCGTCGGCTTTGGGGCATCCGAATCGATGATGACCGGCCTTATGAGGGGTATTATCGATGCTGCCGTTACCGTGTGCGATGGCGCTGGAACGGTCATCACCTCCAATGGATCACTGGTCCAGGGCATGGGCGGATACATCTCCGGACTGGTGGAGACGGACCCCATCCCAGAGGTGATAAAGGGCATAAAATCCAGGGATGGGCATGTCCTCTCTCCCGAGAGTGGCAGGATCGATCAGCTGGAGGGCGCGGCCTATGCCATAAGCGCTGGATACTGCCGGTTCGCGGTGACGGTAGCAGATGCCCAGACTGCAGAGAGGCTGAGGGAGCTGGAGAGATCAACTGGAGTGCGGATAATGATAATCGGGGTCCATCTCACAGGGATCAGCAAGGATGATGCCAGAAGGCTCTTGAAGGCGGCGGATATCGTCACCAGCTGCGCTTCCAGGCATATCCGAGAAGAGGCAGTACCCCTGGTGCAGGTAGGAACCGCGGTGCCTCTCTTCGGCCTGACCCCCTGGGGAAAGGAGCTGCTGGTGGAGAGGGCAAAGGATGTCTCTTCGCCGCTGCTGATAAACACCATGCCCCTTCCCGTCCTCCCGGAGAAAAAGCAGCCCAGGCCTCTGGTCTAGATCTTGGATAATGGAATCCTCAGCAAAGAGACTCTGAAAAATATAGCTGCCTCATGGGCAGGGAAGGGTCATAATGGAGGCGTTGCCGCTCTCCAGCTGCATCCTCATATTTGTGTAGCCCTGATAGCTTCCGGTCATGATGTAGGCAGGAGTGGAGCTGGTGCTTCTCTGCACCCGCGCTCCCACCCTTGCCGTTCCATCCGCTTCGGTGTGGATGCTGTACACTGAGTTCTCATTGGTCTGGCTCACTGAGGTGTCTTTGACCAGGTCCCGGATCTCAGAGTAGCTCTCGGAATAGATCGATCCCACCTCATAGTTCTTGGCGCAGAGGGCATTTCTAAGGTCGCTCTTGGTGATGGGCTCGCTGTATAAAGATGGCTTGTTCTGGTAGACTCCCCATTCATTGGCCCAGATCTCATTGAATCCATCCTCAAATCCGCCGTAGACATGAGCGTCAATGGAGCGGGATATTGTGCCTGTACCTCGAGTCCCAGTGACCAACTTCTGGCCGTGCAAGCCGCTGGTTGTCTGGTAGATGCGCATATCATCCGAGTATCCCTGATTGTAGATCCAGGAGTGCTCAGTCATATTCTGAGCAACTCCCGCTGCCGGGGGAACCAGAAGGCCCAAGCAGGCGATGATACTAAACGCCGATATCATCAGAAACCCGGACTGCCAACATTTCATATGCGCAACTTCATCTCAATCGAATATAAATTTGATCCTGATTCTATCCTTGCTGCTCATTCCTTTCTCCAGCCCATCTGATGCTCTCCTTTCTATTCCCTCCCCTGCGTTTGATGTCATTCAGCCGCCTCTCCAGGGAGGCTGCCAGGTCAGGTGAGGGGCTAGCTCCATAGTAGTCCAGCCGGGCGGCAAGGGCGAGCTTTCCAGCCAGAGCGCGTGCCACCTTTCCCCGCAGCTTTCTTGGGGCTCCCATGACTGCTGGATGGCGGAAGATTATCCCATGTTTGGGGGAAGGGGCGCGGCCGTCAAGATGCTTGAAGAGGGACTTCTCCGCTCCCATGACCTGCACCCGGGAGGAGGGCATCTTTGCCAGCCGGCTCAGGCCTCCTGCCCTGGAAATTAGCCTCGCTGCCAGAATCGGTCCGGCAAGAGCGGAAAGGTTTGGGGCGAGTTCCTCTGCTCGAAAGCTCACCTCCTCTTCCATGCTCTTCCTCGATTCCATCAATCGGAGAATGGACCTGGCAAAGGGTCCCATAATCCGATCCTCGCATAGCAACTCCGCCAGATCCTTTCCATGAACGATCCTCTGATGGTGCAGGCGATGCCACTCATAGAGCCTCTCATCCAGTAGATTTATCGCCTCAGTCATATCGTCTATGGCCTCTACCGCCTGGAGGAGGTCCTGTTCTGTGGTAGCCAACTGGGCAAGCTGGCGGCGAACGAGGCCCAGGGCGATCTCTCTGAGGCGGGCGTTATATTCGATATCATCTGCCGCATATCCATGCATTAGGGCCAGGCGGCGCAGGTCGGGCTGAACGGATGGGCCGGCAGGAAGAGGCTTCTTTAAAAGGGCGTCTATCATCCTCTCCCCATCTTCAGCTAAGAATACTGATCCAGTCTCCGAATCAATCCTTCCAAACCAGGTCGCGATCTCCATACAACCATACCTCCCGGCAATAAGCCATTTGTTTTCTCTTGGTCGTCTTTATCTTCTCTTTAATCTATATTATCCTCTTCCATTTCATCCCGTTTTCTGAAATCTGCAAGTCTTGTTTATGAAATCTCCGGAGATTACTTTCTCTCTGCACAGATCTTCCTTAAATAGTTCAAGAGCCAAGTTACTATCACCTCTCAATGAAAAACAGGGGGCATACGGGTAATGAAAGAAATAATAGATCAGATATCGGCTCGTCTCAGGGAGCAGAACATCCTTGTCCCTGATGAGGAGATTGAGGTTCGTTTAAAGAAGCTAATCGACGATTTTCGCGTGCCGGAAGGAGAAGCAAGAAGATCGGTCCTAAACTACTTCCAAAAGGAGCATGGAATTATGCCTCAAGCCAGGGCCAGCTCGGAGAAGGTCAAGCTCTCCGAGATCAAGGAATCCGGCCGGTGGGTGGATTTGGAGGTTAAGGTTCTGGATCTCTGGGAGCCGGCGACTGAAGCCATCTCTCAGACCGGACTGGTCGGCGATGGCTCGGGAGCAATGAAGTTTGTTAAATGGAAGAAGTCCGATCTGCCCGATCTGGTCTTAGGCCAGAGCTATTCTCTGAAGAAAGTGATCACGGATGAGTTCCAGGGCCGGTTCAGCATAAAGCTGAATCGCACCAGCCAGATCGAGCCCCTGGAAAATGAGGTAGAGGCAAGATCGGTCAGCAAGGCAGCGCAGGAGATGAAGGTGATCGAGATCAGCGAGCCCGGACTATGGGTCGATCTGAAGGTCAAGGTGGCTCAGCTCTGGGAGCCGAACAGCGATTCCATCTCCCAGTCGGGCCTTATCGGCGATGAGACCGGCTCTATAAAGTTTGTGAAATGGACGAAAGCTGATCTTGCCAACCTGGAGGAGGGGAAGAGCTATCTTCTTCGAAACCTGGTTACAGATGAGTTCCAGGGGAGGTTCAGCGTAAAGCTGAACCGCACCAGCCAAATCGAGCCGTTGGATGTTGACATAGAGATCGGCTCCCAGGCGGCAGAGTTCTCCGGGGCTCTGGTGGATGTGCAGAAGGGCTCGGGATTGATAAAGCGCTGCCCGGTATGCAAACGCTCCTTAGCCAAGGGGGTATGCACCGAGCACGGAAAGGTGGATGGCACATATGATCTGCGCATCAAAGCGGTGCTGGACGATGGCCGCCGGGTGCAGGATGTCCTCATCAACCGGGAGACCACTGAGCGGCTGGTTGGGCTTACCCTGGATGAAGCCAGGATGATGGCCATGGAGGCGCTCGATCACGAGGTGGTGCGCTCCCTCATCGAGAGCAAGCTGGTGGGCAGATACTTTGCCATCGCTGGGCCAAGGGTCGATCGCTATCTATTGGTGGAGACCATAAATGAGCTCATGCCGGTGACAGAATCGAGTGTGGACGAGCTCATGAGCCGGGTGGAGGCGATCTAGGATGGCGGGATTTTCCAGAGAGGTGGCGCGCAGGATATTCGCCGAGGAGCTGAAGAGTTCAAACTACTCCTTCCGGGAAGGTGAGGACCAGCATCAATATGCTCCTCAATACCTTCTCACCCCTACCGGGGCCAAATGCAATCGGGTCTTCTTCGTGGGAACGCTGACCGAGAAGGACGATATCGGTACAGATGTGGAGTACTGGCGGGGGCGAGTGGTGGACCCGACGGGCAGCATCCTGATCTATGCCGGGCAGTACCAGCCAGAGGCCGCTCAGATACTGGCCAGCATGGATGCACCCGCTTTTGTCTCCATCGTGGGAAAGCCCAACCTCTACCAGACGGAGGACGGCAATGTCATCATATCTCTGCGCGCGGAGTCCATCCAGAGGGTGGATGAGGCAACCAGAAACCAGTGGATAATGGATACTGCCAGGCGCACTCTTGAGAGGCTCTCACTCCTCGAGAAGGCTGAACCAGCTCCATTGTCAAGCGACTTTACCACCGCAGACAGCGCTTATCCCTCCACCAATCAGCAGGATGCGTCTCGGGCCCGGGTGCACTATCATACCGATATAGAGCGCTACCGCAAAATGGTCGCTCGGGCCCTTGCCTCTCTGAAGGCGGACCTAGGCAAGACTGTAGGAGATGATTCCGGGTCTCTTGCCTCTTCCGCCGAGTCCGAAAGGATGGGGGAAGAGAATGGAGATGAGCTCAACGAGCCCATTGAAGAGGGGTTCGAGGCGAAGCCGGAAGCAAAGCAAAAGGAAATGCCAGAGGAAAAGCAGCCCAATAAAAAGATCAAGCCCAAGAAGGGTGGATCGCTGGACTCCTGGCCCGAGGCCGGGGGGGACGAAGAAGTGGAGACCTTCAACCTTGGAAAGAAGAGCTGAAAAGTCTTATATAATCTACAGGAGCTCATAGAGCAGAGGTGAGTCAATATGGTAATTGGTGTAACGATGGTCAAGGTGGTGCCAGGACAGGAGAAGACTGTCTACAATGCTCTGCAGGAGATCGACGGCATCAAGGATGTATATCATGTCTTTGGCGAATTCGATTTCGTGGTGATCATTGAGGTCGAGGGCCTGAGCATGCTCAACAAGCTGGTCGATGTTATCAGAGAGATCGACAACGTCAATGCCACCCAGACGGTGGTCGGGGCCGAGCTTTAAGCCCCGTCATCCCCCTCTTATGGAGATCGCTGAGGAGCTGGCTAAACAGCAGAAGGCCATCTCCGTAGCTGAATTTTTTGAGAAGAACCGTCAGATCCTTGGATTCGACTCCGCGCCTCGCGCCTTAATCACCTGTGTGAAAGAGGCGGTGGACAACTCTTTGGACGCCTGCGAGGATGCGGGCATTCTGCCGGACATATTCGTGCAGATAAAGAAGAGCGGCGAATACTTTCAGGTCATAGTGGAGGACAACGGCCCGGGGATTGTGCCGGAGGAGATCCCGCGCGTCTTTGCCAAACTGCTCTATGGTTCTCGATTTCATACTCTGCGCCAGAGCAGAGGCCAGCAGGGCATAGGAATCTCCGCCGGGGTGCTCTACTCCCAGCTCACCAGCGGCAGGCCTACGCGAGTTATATCCAAGATCGCTCCGGACAGGCCTGCATATTACTGTGAGCTCATGATCAACACCTCCAAAAACGAGCCTGAGATCATTAAAGCAGAGGAGGTGGACTGGGAGAGGCCTCGGGGAACGCGGGTGGAGATGGAAATGGAGGGCTCTTATGTCCGCAGCCGCAGGCAGTCTGTCTATGGCTCATTGAAGAGCGCCGCTATCGTCAATCCCCATGCCCGCTTAACCCTGGTGGAGCCGGAGGGAAATGTGGAGGTCTTCGAGCGGGCGACGGAGAGCCTTCCCAAGAAGGCCTATGCCATCCAGCCCCATCCAGAGGGAATAGAGCTCGGGGAGCTGATCAAGCTCTTGCGCTATACCGACAAGAAGAAGCTCCGGGTATTTCTTAAGGAGACCTTCTCCTCCATCGGAACGATCTCCGCCCAGGAGCTGTGCAAAAAAGCGGATCTGGACCCTGAAGCTCCTCCTGCAAGCCTGGACCACGATGAGGCGGTGCGCTTGCTTTTGGCCTTCAAACAGATCCGGGTTAAGTCGCCTCCAGTGGACTGCTTGTCTCCCATCGGCGAGGAGCTGATCCGGGCGGGGCTGGAGAAGGAGTTCCGGCTGGACTTCATCGCCACCACCACCAGGCCGGTATCCGTCTACTCAGGCAATCCCTTCCTGGTTGAGGTGGGACTGGGCTATGGCGGTGAGCTGGCCCGAGAAGGCCGCATAGAGATACTCCGATTCGCCAATCGAGTCCCCCTGGTCTACCAGCAAGGAGCCTGCGCCATAACTCATGCTGTGGAGTCAGTCTCCTGGAAGAACTATTCTCTGAGCCAGTCCGCAGGAAGCGGCATTCCCGTCGGTCCGGCAGTGCTGCTGGTGCACATCGCCTCCACCAATATCCCCTTCACCTCGGAGAGTAAGGATGCGGTGGCCGATATGCCGGAGATTCTCGTTGAGATCGACCTGGGGCTCAAGGAGGTGGCTCGAAAGCTGCGCCGCTACCTGAGCAGGCAGAGCCTGCTATCCGAGAGACGGGAGAAGGAGGAGATCATCAGAAAGATCCTTCCCCGGATAGCAAAGAAGCTCTCCGATGTCCTGGACCGCCCCGAGCCGGACATAGGACCGGTGGTGGCCAAGATCATGGGCAACCTTCTGGTTTACAGGGAGAGCGAACAGCAGGACGGCCGGATCTCGGTCCGGCTGGTGGTTGAGAACCACAGCGACCTTGTAAGATCCTTCAAGCTGCATGAGCTTTTGGGGGAGAAGGCGGAGGCGATCAGTCCCCCTGCCAAGGTAATTTCTCTGGGGGATGGATACGACCACCACTGGAAGCTCTCTGTAGGCCCGGGCCAGAAGGCCATTATCAGCTACCAGATCGGGGCGAATAGCAACGGGCCAGCTAAGCCGGTGGTAGAAGGTCTGGACCCGGAGATCGTCACCGGCGCCAGAGCGATCTTATAGGGAGATCCGATAGATGACAGCATCGCAGCGATTGGAGTGAGGGCATGGCAGGATCAGATGACAAGAAGATCTCAGAGAGAGCGTTGAGGGATTCCCGGTCGAAAAAGGCAGAAGAGAACCTTCTCCGTCTGGCCGATTCGCTCTATGGCCAGTTTCAGCAAGGAGTTGTACCTCATATATCTCTGCCCTCCCGGACCAAGGGAAATATCGAGTTCTCCACTAAAGACGATGTCTGGATCTACGGAGACCAGGAGACGATGCGCAGCGTCAAGACGGTTCGGGGAGCCAAGACCCTTCTTAAAACCGTCCACCTGACAGAGCTGCTGATAGATGAGCATCTCAAGAACAATCGGGGCTCGACATTAAGAGAGATCTATTACATCTCCGAGAACTGGGATATAGCCAAGTTCCATGAACAGGCAGAGAGCGACCGGCTGATCGAGGATCTGGAGATTGTAACCGATCTGCACCGGGAGGACTTTCACGTCCGTCCGGAGGAGGACGGAGCGGCTGTCTTCGGGCCGCTTCGCCTGAAAGAGCAGACCCGCCGGGGGGAGAAAGAGATGCACTGCCAGGAGGACGTTGGCGAGGCCGGCTATCAGATACCCTTCAACGTGGATAACATCGAGTTCATCAACCATGATGCCCGGATGGTCATGGCCATTGAGACCGGCGGAATGTACGCCCGGCTGATAGAAAACGGCTTTGATGAGGAGTATAATGCCATCCTGGTGCACATCAAAGGCCAGCCCGCCCGGTCCACCCGGCGGATCATAAAGAGGCTGAACACGGAGCTGGACCTCCCGGTGGTAGTCTTCACCGATGGCGATCCCTGGTCCTATCGCATCTTCGCCAGCATAGCCTATGGAGCGATCAAGAGCGCCCACCTCTCCGATCATCTGGTAACGCCCAAGGCCCGCTTCCTGGGAGTGCAGCCCAGCGATATCGTGGATTATAACCTATCCACGGACAAGCTTACGGACAGAGATCTTCAGGCCCTGAAGAGCGAGCTTTCTGATCCGAGGTTTGCCAATCCCTACTGGGAAAAGCAGATCCACTTGCAAATAGACCTCAAGAAGAAGGCCGAGCAGCAGGCTTTTGCCGGAAAGGGGCTGGACTTTGTAACCAAGACCTATCTGCCGGATAGGCTGACGGAGATGGGGATCATCTGAATGATCATCGACTTTCATGCCCACATCTATCCTCCGCCAGTGGCAGCCAAGATCCTGCCCGCGGCCAGAAGAAAGCTGAAGGTAGAGGTGCCGGGAAGCGGAGCGCCTCAGGACCTCTTGGGGCACATGAGCCGTTCCGGGATCGCGAGATCGGTCCTCCTTCCCCTGGCCAAAGGCATAGAGGATGTCTCCAGACTCAACGACTGGATCCTGTCAGTATCAGATGAGGGCCTGATCCCCTTTGGAGCGATCCATCCGTTTATGGAGAACCTGGAGGCGGAGCTGGACCGGCTTGCCGACTGCGGCGTGCAGGGGGTCAAGATAATGCCGCTGCTGCAGGAGTTCTATCCCGATGATAAGGGCTGCGAGAGGCTTTACGAGGCATTGATCAAAAGAGGGATGATGCTTGTCACTCACACGGGCCGGGATCCTCTGGAGAGGGAGGAGGTCTTTGGAACGCCGGAGCGCTTTGCCAGAGTCGTGCAGTGCTATCCCGAGCTCAAGCTCTTGCTGGCCCATCTGGGTGGGATGCGAATGTGGGATGAGGCGAAAAGGCATCTTCTCCCCCCAGGAGGAAATGTCTGCTTTGATACCGCTTATGTCTCTTTTTATCTTGATGGGACGGAGATGGCCGAGCTGATCCAGGATATTGGGGCGGATCGGGTGATATTCGGCAGCGACTATCCCTGGGAGATTCCGGGCAGAGCAGTGGAGATAATCCAGAGGCTTGATCTATCAGAGGGAGAGAAGGAGGCCATACTCTGGAAGAATGCCTCCATTTTATTGGAGTGACAGCAGGGGAAAAATAGGTCCATTCCCATCATGTCAGGTCTCCAGGACCGGATGCTTCGGATGTGAGACAAAGATTTATACTTTATAAGAACAGCTGTTGCCAGCGATGAAACGCGATCTTCTCGATATTCTGGCTTGCCCTATGTGCAAAGGAGACCTGATACTGGAGGTATTCGAAGAGAACGAGTCGGAGATATTAGCCGGCAAGCTCTGCTGTCGTGCTTGCAATGAGATCTATCCCATTGAGGACGGGATTCCAAATATGCTGCCCCCAGAGCTTCGAGAATGATCATATTCTAGATTGACCAGATGGACGCCTGGCCGAATCCGCGCTAAGAGCCCCAAAATGGTGGATGGGGGCAGAGAAGGAGCTTGGGATTCACAGGCGAAATATTTATACAATATTATGTAACAATAGCGAGTGAGGGGTTTTGGGATTGGATCATATTGTTCGCATCAACGAGGGAAGCGATACCAAGACACCCATCGTCCTCCATCTTCTTCCTGGCGAGGAGACCCTCTTCAACCTCGTGGTCATCAACGATGGAGAGCCTTCAGATGTCTCGCTTCAGGCCAGCGATCCCGTCTTCAAGGCGGTTCGCTTCAGAAGATCGGATGACTACGTGGATGGAAAGCAGATCATACCGATCTTCGCCCGAATGCCCGACGATACAGACCGGCTGGATGGAGAGATAATCCTGAAGAGCAGCATTGGCGATAGCCGGGTTCCCATAACCATCCTGCGGGACTCCATAGTCTCCAAGTCAGATCAGCTCCCCGGCATCCAGTCCGAAGGTCTCGGCCGCCAGGGCCCATCAGATAGGTTGGGCAGGGTCCCCTCTCGAGCCTGGATCCGGGATATCGCCCCGGCAGAGGAGGCGCAGACTGAGGATTACCGGGAAGAGGAAAGGAATCCTGACGAGGATGAGATCGGCTCCGATGGGATTGATCCAGAGATAATTGATCCCGAGGGCATGGATGATGGCGGGGAGGATGAGGATCGCAGTCCATACGAGTCCTCCGAGGATCTGGATACGGAATTCGTCCCGGCGAAGGATGGACGCGATGAAGAGGATGAGAGGGAGAGCCGGAATATATCGTTCTCAAAGGATCAGGATCTAGAGAGATATCGATCTGCCCGCCGTTTTCGCAGGATTGAGGATCTCTCGGAGACGGACGGAGATAATCACAGTAAAGAGCGCAATGGCCCGGTGAGGGATAATGAATACTCCAGAGAAGCCGATGATTATTTTGGTGGGGATGATTATCCTGATCGCGATCGGATCGACCGCCCCATCGATCCCCTGACCAGCCAAACGCAGGGCTCAAATGGAGAGTTTGATCCTTTTAAGACCCCCCGAGAGGACCGGCGGTTTCAGAGAGACGAGGCAGCACAGGACCCTGAGAACCGCTTCAGACCAGGGGTAAGGGAGCCACTCGGATCGGTCGAAAGGGAAGAGAATTCCACAGAGCAGTTCGAATCCGATCAGATTCGTTCTGAAGAGGAGGCGGGAGAAGCAGTTGAGGATGAGGACGGCTTGCGAGCGATCGGAGCGATGCAGGTCATTCCCGCAGTCATATTCTTGGGCCTGGTTAGCGCATTGGTTCTGACCTTCATCACCGAGAGCATTCCCGAGTTTCCCGGAGCATTAGTGTCGTCGATTCTGATCGTCACCCTTATCATATACGGAGCGGCTACGCTCCTGAAGGCGTAAAAATGAGATATATCGTGGTCACTGGCGGGGTTATGAGCGGCCTTGGGAAAGGCATAACCGCGGCTTCCATCGGCAGGCTGCTCATGAACAGGGGCTATAAGGTCACGGCCATAAAGATCGATCCCTACATCAATATCGATGCTGGCCTCATGAGCCCCTTTCAGCATGGAGAGGTCTATGTTCTCAAGGATGGGGGAGAGGTGGACCTAGACCTGGGGAACTATGAGCGATTCCTTGATGTCGAGCTGACCCGAGACCACAACATCACCACCGGCAAGGTCTACAGCACAGTGATTGAGAAGGAACGGCGAGGTGAGTATCTGGGCAAGACGGTGCAGATCATCCCCCACATCACCGAGGAGATTAAGAAGCGCATCCGTCAGGTCTCCCGAGACGGGGGCTGCGAGATATGTCTGGTCGAGGTGGGGGGCACAGTGGGCGACATCGAGTCCATGCCCTTCCTGGAGGCTATGCGCCAGCTCAAGTACGAGGAGTCGGGAAACATATTCTTCGTCCACGTAACCCTGGCCCCCTCCACCACCGATGGAGAGCAGAAGACCAAGCCCACCCAGCATAGCGTGAAGGTGATGAGGGAGCTGGGTCTGCAGCCGGACATGATCGTGGTTCGATGTGAGAATCCCCTGCTCCCAGAGACCAAGCACAAGATCGCCCAGTTCTGCGATGTGCCTGCAGAGGCAGTGATCAGCGCCCACAACTCTGATGACATCTACAAGGTGCCCCTGCAGATGGAAGCCGAGGGCATTGCCAAGTACATAATGAAGGAGATGAGGCTCTTTCCTCTGGAGGAGAAGAAGGACTGGGACCAGTTTGTAGCGAAGATGGAAGAGGTATCAGGATCTGTGAAGGTGGCGATCGTGGGCAAGTACACCGTGGGTCAGCAGTGCGCCGATCCCATGGAGGATGCCTACCTCTCCATTCGGGAGTCTCTGAAGCATGCGGGGATTGAAGCCGGCGTCCGGCCGGAGATCGTCTGGATCGATGCTGAGGATCTGGAGCACGGATCATCTGACCTCATCCTGCGGGAGGCGGACGGCATTCTGGTGCCGGGTGGCTTTGGCTCCCGGGGTACGGAGGGCAAAATCAAGGCGGTGCAGTATGCCCGGGAGATGAAGGTTCCCTATTTGGGTATCTGCTTTGGAATGCAGCTGGCGGTGATCGAATATGCCCGGAACGTCTGCGGCCTGGAGGGGGCGGGAAGCACTGAGTTTGGGGAGACCCCTCATCCGGTGATTGCTATTTTGCCCGAGCAGGAGAAGATCAGGCAGATGGGAGCGACCATGCGGCTGGGAAACTATCCCGCTCACCTGTTGGAGGGCAGCCTGGCGCACCGGATCTACGGCAGCAACAGTATCGTGGAGAGGCACAGGCACCGCTATGAGGTCAATCCCGCTTATATCAAGCCCGTCGAGGAGAAGGGGATGATCTTCTCCGGCAGGAACGGGGATCTGATGGAGATCTGTGAGATTCCAGAGCATCCCTTCTTCTTCGGATCTCAGTTCCACCCGGAGATGAAGTCCCGGCCGGGCAAGCCATCGCCGCCGTTTCTGGCGTTTGTAGAAGCGATGAAGGAGCGAAAAGCTAAATAGGAATATTTTTTCCAGATTTTTATATTTTTATTTTTAAAGAATACCCCGCAGCTTGCTGCCGGGTATTCTTTAAAAATAAGACGATTGAATTGATTGATGTTCTCTGGCTTCAGGGCGAGGCAATAGTCGCAGCTTTCGAGGTGGAGCACACAACAACAATTTATT